>NZ_LSJW01000067.1:0-34656 GCF_001557335.1 Microbacterium sp. CCH5-D1 | reverse complement strand
CCGAGCCAGTCTGACACAGGCTCCCGTATGCCCCCAGGAAGTCCATGCCGAAAACTCCGCCGCCCGAGCCCGTCGAGGAGCGCATCCAGGACATCGACCTCTCCAGCGAGATGCAGGGTTCGTTCCTCGAATACGCGTACTCGGTGATCTACTCGCGTGCCCTGCCCGATGCGCGCGACGGGCTGAAGCCCGTGCAGCGCCGCATCCTGTACCAGATGGCCGAGATGGGCCTGCGTCCGGACCGCGGCCACGTCAAGAGTGCGCGCGTCGTCGGCGAGGTCATGGGAAAGCTGCACCCCCACGGCGACTCGGCGATCTATGACGCGCTCGTGCGGCTCGCGCAGGAGTGGGCGCTGCGTGTGCCCCTGGTCGACGGGCACGGCAACTTCGGCTCCCTCGACGATGGGCCCGCTGCAGCCCGATACACCGAGGCACGACTCGCCGCCGCCGCGCTGGCCCTCACCGAGAACCTCGACGAGGACGTCGTCGACTTCATCCCGAACTACGACGGTCAGTTCCAGCAGCCTGCCGTGCTGCCGGCCGCCTTCCCCAACCTGCTGGTCAACGGCGCGAGTGGGATCGCCGTCGGCATGGCGACCAACATGGCGCCGCACAACCTCATCGAAGTGGTCGCGGCGGCCACTCACCTCCTCGAGAATCCGGATGCGACCACCGAGGAGCTGATGGAGTTCGTCCCCGGACCTGACTTCCCCTCCGGCGGGATCCTGATGGGACTCGACGGTGTCAAGGACGCGTACACGAACGGACGCGGCGCCCTCAAGGTGCGGGGCAAGACCTCCATCGAGCCGCTCGGCCCGCGGCGTACCGGCATCATCGTGTCCGAGCTGCCGTACATGGTGGGACCCGAGCGCCTGCTGGAGAAGATCCGGGATGCGGTGCAGTCGAAGAAGCTGCAGGGCATCAGCGACGTCACCGACCTCACCGACCGCAACCACGGACTGCGCGTCGCGATCGGCATCAAGACCGGCTTCGACCCGAACGCCGTGCTCGAGCAGCTCTACCGGTTGACTCCGCTGGAGGACTCGTTCAGCATCAACAACGTCGCCCTGGTCGATGGCCAGCCGCGCACGCTGGGCCTCAAGGAGATGCTGAGCGTCTACGTCGGTCACCGTCTCGAGGTCATCACCCGCCGCAGCCGATACCGTCTGAAGCGGCGCGAGGAGCGTCTGCACCTGGTGGAGGGTCTGCTCATCGCGATCCTCGACATCGACGAGGTCATCCAGGTCATCCGCTCCTCCGATGACTCGGAGCAGGCCCGCACGCGGCTGCGCTCCGTCTTCGATCTGAGCGAGCTCCAGGCGGAGTACATCCTCGAGTTGCGCCTGCGCCGTCTGACCAAGTTCTCGCGTATCGAGCTGGAGTCCGAACGCGATGCGTTGCTGGCGGAGATCGCCGCACTGCGGGAACTGCTCGACAGCCCGACCCTGCTCCGCGCCGCGGTCGCCAAGGAGCTCGACGCCGCAGCCGATGCATACGGAACACCGCGGCGCACACTCCTGATGAACGCGGCTCCGCCCAAGCCCCGAGCGACCAAGGGTGCGGTCGATCTGCAGATCGCCGATGCGCCCACCGTGCTCGTGCTCTCGACCACGGGACGTACCGTCCGCGTCGACCTCGGCGAGGGCCAGGAACTCACCGTCCCTGCACGTCGCAGCAAGCACGATGCGATCCTGACCACCGTCGAGACCACCGTCCGCGCCGAGATCGGGGCTCTGACCAACCTCGGTCGCGTCGTCCGCTTCTCCCCCGTCGACCTCCCGTCCGTGCCGGCGACGTCGGTGCAGCTCGCCGCCGGTACTCCCCTGCGCGACTACCTCGGCATCACGACCAAGGGCGAGCGCGTTCTGGGTTTCGTGCGTTTCGACAGCGAGACTCCGATCGCGCTCGGCACCGCTCAGGGCACGGTCAAGCGCATCGTCCCTTCCAGCCTCCCCGTGCGTCCTGACCTCGAGGTCATCGGCCTGAAACCGGGCGATTCGGTGGTCGGGGCGGCAGAGGCACCGGACGACGCGGAGCTGGTCTTCGTCACGACCGACGCGCAGCTGCTGCACTTCCCGGCTTCCGCTGTGCGCCCGCAAGGCGCCCCGGCGGGCGGAATGGCCGGGGTCAAGCTCGGCTCCGGCGCATCAGTGCTCTTCTTCGGCGTCGTCGATCCGGCCGCGGAATCCGTCGTCGCCACGGTATCCGGAGGCGACAGCGCTCTTCCCGGCACAGAGCCCGGGCGCGCCAAGGTGTCGTCCTTCGCGGAGTATCCAGCCAAGGGGCGTGCCACCGGAGGCGTCCGCGCCCATGCGTTCCTGAAGGGTGAGGACCGACTGACGGTCGCATGGGTCGGACCCAACCCGCCGCTCGCCGTCGATCCGACAGGCGCGGTCCGCAAGCTTCCGGAGAACGGAGCACGCCGCGACGCGTCCGGCCAGCCCGTCGAAGGTGTCATCGGCAGTATCGGCCGCACACTGGTCTGAGCACAGGCGAGCGGTCCGACCGCGTGAGAGCGAAAGGAAGCCGGCCCGGTCTGCACCGGGCCGGCTTTCTTTCGTCTGACGTCTCAGGCGTCGATCGACTCGCGCGACAATCGGTCGGAGGAGTCGATGATGAACTCGCGGCGCGGAGCCACCTCGTTCCCCATGAGGAGCTCGAACACGCGCCCGGCTGCTTCCGCGTCCTCCATCCGCACGCGACGCAGCAGACGACCCGACCTGTCCATGGTGGTGTTCGCCAGCTGCTCGGCGTCCATCTCTCCGAGGCCCTTGTAGCGCTGGATCGGCTCGTGCCAGCGCTTGCCCGCCTTGCGGAGCTTCGCCAACAACGCGTGCATCTCCTGCTCGCTGTACGTGTAGATCGTCTCGTTCGGTTTCGACCCCGGATTGATCACGATGATCCGGTGCAGAGGCGGCACGGCGGCGAACACGCGACCATGCTCGATCAACGGCCGCATGTAGCGGAAGAACAGGGTCAGCAGCAGGGTGCGGATGTGCGCGCCGTCGACATCGGCGTCGCTCATGAGGATGATCTTGCCGTAGCGGGCTGCGTCGATGTCGAACGTCCGACCTGAGCCTGCACCGATCACCTGGATGATCGACGCGCATTCGGTGTTCGAGAGCATGTCGCCCACGGATGCCTTCTGCACGTTGAGGATCTTGCCCCGGATGGGCAGCAGCGCCTGGAACTCGCTGTTGCGCGCGTTCTTCGCGGTGCCGAGGGCCGAGTCGCCCTCCACGATGAAGAGCTCGCTGCGTTCGACGTCGTTCGTGCGGCAGTCGACGAGCTTCGTCGGAAGAGTCGAGGACTCGAGCGCGTTCTTGCGGCGCTGGGTCTCCTTGTGCGCGCGCGCCGAGACGCGGGCCTTCATCTCCGAGACGACCTTGTCGAGCAGCTGCGACGCCTGGATCTTGTCGTCGCGCTTGGTCGAGCCGAAGCGCTCAGCCAGGTCCTTGCGGAGCACCTGAGCCACGATCTGCCGCACGGCGGGGGTTCCGAGGATCTCCTTCGTCTGACCCTCGAACTGCGGTTCGGGCACGTTCACCGTGAGGACGGCCGTCAGCCCGGCGAGCACATCGTCCTTCTCGAGCTTGTCGTTGCCGACCTTCAGACGTCGGGCGTTCTGCTCCACCTGCGCGCGGAGCACCTTGAGCAGCTCCTGCTCGAAGCCCTGCTGGTGCGTGCCGCCCTTCGGCGTGGAGATGATGTTGACGAACGAGCGGATCTTGGTGTCGTAACCGGTCCCCCACCGCAGCGCGATGTCGACGGCGCACACCCGCTCCACCTCGGTCGCGACCATGTGCCCGTCCGGCTGCAGGACGGGCACGGTCTCCTTGAACGTGCCCTCTCCCTGAATGCGCCAGTTGTCCGTGATCGGCGGGTCGATCGCGAGGTAGTCGACGAATTCGGAGATTCCGCCCTCGTACAGGTAGGAGGTCTCGGTGGGTCCGAGAGTGGTCGTCTCGCCATCGGAGTCGGGCACGGGGACGACCTGACCCGCCGCACGCTCGTCCTTGACGAGGATCTCCAGGCCAGGCACCAGGAAGGCTGTCTGTCGGGCCCGGGTCTCGAGCTCGGAGAGCTGGAACGCCGCGTCCTTGGTGAAGATCTGACGGTCGGCCCAGTAGCGGACACGGGTACCGGTCACGCCCCGGGGAGCTTTGCCGATCACGCGCAACTCGCTGTTCTCCTGGAAAGGAGTGAACGGCGCATCCGGCCGCTTCTCACCGGAATCGGCGAAGATGCCGGGCTCCCCGCGGTGGAAGGACATCGCATAAGTCTTGCCGCCACGGTCGACCTCGACGTCGAGGCGCTCGGAGAGAGCATTCACCACGGAGGCGCCGACGCCGTGCAGGCCGCCGGAGGCGGCGTACGACCCACCTCCGAACTTCCCGCCTGCGTGCAGCTTGGTGTAAACGACCTCGACGCCGGTCAGGCCGGTGCGCGGTTCCACGTCGACCGGGATACCACGTCCGCGGTCGTGGACCTCGACGCTGCCATCGGCGTGCAGGATGATGTCGATCTTGGTCCCGTTGCCCGCGACCGCCTCGTCGACCGAGTTGTCGATGATCTCCCACATGCAGTGCATGAGGCCGGGCGACCCGTTCGACCCGATGTACATCCCGGGCCGCTTGCGGACGGCTTCGAGGCCTTCAAGCACCTGGAGATGATGGGCGGAGTACTCGGCATTCACAATCTCCGAGTCTAATCTCGCGAGCTGCCTCTCCTCCGCAGACACTCCCCGCGCGAAGCCAGTCGGGAAACCACGCGTACGCGCTGAGCGAAACACGCCGCAAACCGGGCATGCGTACAGGTGGCGCGTGGTTGTATTGACCAAATCGCTCAGCGAAGCCGACACCCGAGGAGGCACCGAGATGAATGCAACGACCGAACGTGACACCTCCATTGTCGAGTTCCGTCTGACCGCCATGGATCGCTGTGATTCGTGCGGCGCTCAGGCGTACATCGCCGCTGAGGTCAACGGATCCGAGCTCCTGTTCTGCGCCCACCACGGCCGCAAGTACGAAGAGAAGCTCCGCAGCATCGCCACCAGCTGGCATGACGAGACCGCGCGTCTCATCGAGACGGTCTGAGCGCTCCGCTGATCCCGGTCTGTCGACCGCGGTCCGCTGAACCGGTCGGCGGGCACGAGATCAGCCGATGACGGTCAGTCGGCGACGACTCTTCGCACACGCGGTGTGAGCCGGGTGAGGATCTCTTCTCCCACGGTGTCTATCCGCTCGGCGAGGGTCGTCGCCGACGCTTCGCCCTGCGCGCCTGCGCCGAAGACGACGACCTCCGCACCCACCTCAGCGCCGCGCCATCCGTCGACTATCGATGAGGTGTGGCCGATGGAGACGAGAGTCCTGGCTCCTTCCGGTGTCCCGACCAGGCTCCCCGAGAGCGTGGAGGGAAGCCCGTCGAAGCTGCCGAGGCTGATCGTCACACGATCCCCGTCGACCGCGGACACCTTTGCGACGAGGCTCGCCGCTGGGCGGACTCCCTCGAGCTCCGGCCCCTCTGCCGACCGGATGCCGTAGCAGAACGCCCCGATGCGCGAGACCGTTCCGCGCAGTTCGGGACGCCACCACGATGCCGCGGATGCGGTCAGGTGCAGTGCCGCGGGGACCGATCCGGTCTCGCCCACGATACGCACCGCATCGAGGAAAGCGGCTTGCGCGATGTCATCTTCCTCGTCGCTCGCTTCCGCGATATGGCTCCACACGCCTTCGAGTTCGAGCGCACCGGCCCGCTCGGCCCGTCTCGCTTCGTCGACGGCCGATGCCCAGTCCTCCGGCAGGATGCCGTTGCGGTGCAGACCCGTGTCGATCTTCAGGTGCACGCGCGCCGTCGTCCCGAGCGCCTCGGCCCGCGCGATGATCCGTCTGAGGTAGTCGGTGGTCCCGACACCGAGATCGAGGCGCTGCATCAGCGCATCGTCTATCTCCGAGTCCGTCGACGTCGCCCAGGCGAAGATCCTGGCGTCGCCGCCTGCGAGTCTGCGGACGGAGAGTCCGGTGCGGATGTCATAGCTGCCGAACCAGTCGATCCCGGCCTCCACCGCAGCCCTCACCGCCCAGGAGAGGCCGTGCGCGTACGCGTCGTCCTTGACCACGAGCATCAGCGCGGACGGGGCGACACGGTCACGCACTGTCTCGATGTTCGCGCGAAAGGTACTGCTGCTCAGGCGCACCTCGGGGCGGCTCACGCTTCCCACCCCCTCACGGCGTGGGCGCCGGCGACGGCGACCAGCTCAGCTGCAGTCATCCCGGTGATATCCGCCCAACGTGTGACTCCCGATGCGGCCGGACCGGTGCCTCCGAAGTAGGTGACCTCGCTGTCGACATCGATGTCTGCGCCCTGGAGGTCTACGACGCACACGTCCATGGCGACGCGCCCCACGATGGGCATCGACGTCTCCCGGATCTCCACGGTCGCGTGATTGCCGAGTGCGCGCACGATGCCCTGAGCGTAGCCGCCCGTCACGAGTGCGACAGTGGTCTCCTTCTCCGCTCGATACGTGTAGCCGTAAGAGACGGCATCCCCTGGCCGGAGCCGCTTGGTGGACAGCACCCGCCCTGCCAGCCGCATCACCGGCCGAGCCGCGAGCTGACCCTTCTCATCGGGGAGACCGTAGAGGAGGTTGGGGTCGATGTCGGGGTCACCGGTGGTGACGCCACGGATGCCCTCGAGCTGCAGTGCCTCGACCTCGCCCTGCGCGTCGACGAGGACGCGTTCCGCACCGGCGGCGGTCACGACCTGGGCGACGGCGAGGACGCCGTGTCCCCAGGCATCGCGCCTGAGGTCGGCGACCGTTCCACCGGCAGACACCGCTGCCGAGGCTCCCGCGGCCAGTGCCGCGCGGGAGATCATGGCTCGTGGCAGGGAGCTGGAAGTCGTCTCACACACGCCCTCCAGCCTAGCTTCCGGCTCCCAGATCGACCTCGCCCGCCCCCGTAGACTGGAGGGGACCCCGACCCTGGAGCCTCATGTCTCGACTTTCCCTCGCGCCCCGCATCCGCTATCTGATGGGACGTGCCCGCCGCATCGACGTCGGATCGGTGGTGGAACGCGCCAAGGAGGCCTCCGCTCAGCACCACAGAGCCGTGCCGGCGATCGTCGTCGACATGCTCTGGTCGGCTGCCCGTCACAACGTCGGTTTCCAGGACTACATCGACTACGACTTCGCCATGCTCACGAAGGCCGAGCGCGACACGTACATGACCCATCCGGTCTCGAACCAGCTCTCGCAGCGCTACGATCACCCCGACTACCGCTGGATCTTCCAGGACAAGGTCGAGTTCGACAAGCAGTTCTCTCCGTTCCTGAAGCGCGAGTGGATGGTGGTCGAGGAGGGGAACGCCGAGGCCGTGCGCGAACTCACCCAGCGTCTCGGCACGATCGTCACGAAGGAGCCGGTGGGACAGGCCGGCACCGGAGTGCATCGCTATCACGCCGCCGAGATCGAGGACTGGGACGAGTTCCACCGCGGGTTGCTGGCTCGAGGCGAGCTCCTCATCGAGGAGGTCATCCGTCAGCACGATGCACTGGCGGCCGTCTGCCCCGGCACGGTGAACACCACCCGCATCACCGCGTTCTTCGATGGCGAGAAGGCTCACATCCTCGCCATGGCTCAGAAGTTCGGCCGCGGCGCCGTGAGCGACCAGATGACGTTCGGCGGGTTCTACACCATGCTCGACGAGAACGGCCACGCGGTCGGCGCCGGTTACGACTCCCACGGCCACGTCCATGAGACGCACCCGGACTCGGGCTTCCGCATCGCCGACTTCCAGCTGCCCTACATGGACGAGGTACGCGCCTTCATCGATCAGGTCGCCCGGGTCGTGCCTCAGGTGCAGTACGTCGGCTGGGACATCGTCGTCTCCCCCGACGGGCCGGTCCTCGTCGAGGGCAACTGGGGTGCGGGAGTCTACGAGAACAAGCCCAGCGTGACCGGTATCCGCACCGGCCACAAGCCCCGCTACCGCGAGGTCATCGGCTTCTGAGACGCGCAGAGACGAGAATGCCCCCGGAGAGATCCGGGGGCATTCTTCGTGGAGGGCTCAGACTTCGCGAACGATGCCGAGCGGCGTCGACTCCAGCCCCTGACCGAGCGGGTTGTCGCCGAGGATCCTGACGAGACGCTGCTCGCCCGCCTTGTCGAGAGTCGAGCCGAGGATGTTCCCGCCGAGGTCGTTGATGTCCACGACGGCGACCTCTGCCTGACCGCCGATGAGCGCCTTCAGACGAGCAGCCACGCCATCGGGATCCTTGGGGCCGAGAACCACAGCCTCGTTGTACGGAGGAATGGTGTGCTTGGTCGGACCGTCGATCGCCCGTGCCTTGTCGCCGGCGATGCGGTAGAAGTCGCCGCGACGGCCGAAGGCCTTGGTCACGGCCGCGACCGCGGAGGCGAACAGGATGCGCGGAGTACCGCACTCCCGCAAGGCCATCTCCATCGTCTCCGGCATGCCGAGACCGATGCCGTAGGGCGTGCGAGTGACGTACTTCGAGAGGAAGAGCGCGAGCTTCCGGGGCTTGATCTCGCCGAGGCGGTAGGACCGCCCCTGCGTGATGGCCACGATCTTCTCGGTCACGAAGAGGAGGTCGCCCGGCTGGACGGCATCCTTCGCGTACTCGCTGATGATCGCGTCCAGGTCGTCCTGGGGCATGACCACGCGGGTGCGCAGCGGGATGCGCGCATAGCTCTTGCCGTCGACACTCGCCTCGAGGGCCTTGCCGTCGTTCGCCTGGCTCATTCGAGGTAGTCCCGCAGGGACTGCGAGCGGCTCGGGTGACGCAGCTTGGCCATCGTCTTCGACTCGATCTGGCGGATGCGCTCACGCGTTACGCCGAACGTGTCACCGATCTGGTCGAGCGTCTTCGGCTGACCGTCGCCCAGTCCGAAGCGCATCCGGATCACTCCGGCTTCGCGCTCGGAGAGCGAGTCGAGGAGCTGCTCGAGCTGACGCTGCAGCATCGTGAAGCCCACGGCGTCGGCGGGGACCACGGCCTCGGTGTCCTCGATGAGGTCACCGAACTCGCTGTCGCCGTCTTCGCCGAGGGGGGTGTGCAGTGAGATCGGCTCGCGGCCGTACTTCTGCACCTCCACGACCTTCTCCGGGGTCATGTCGAGCTCGCGGCTCAGCTCTTCCGGAGTGGGCTCGCGACCGAGGTCCTGCAGCATCTGCCGCTGCACGCGGGCGAGCTTGTTGATGACCTCGACCATGTGCACCGGGATGCGGATCGTGCGGGCCTGGTCGGCCATGGCACGGGTGATCGCCTGACGGATCCACCAGGTGGCGTAGGTCGAGAACTTGAAGCCCTTGGTGTAGTCGAACTTCTCGACGGCGCGGATGAGACCGAGGTTGCCCTCCTGGATCAGATCCAGGAACTGCATACCGCGACCGGTGTAGCGCTTGGCGAGGGAGACGACGAGACGGAGGTTCGCGCCGAGCAGGTGGCTCTTCGCGCGCTGGCCGTCGCGGGCGACCCACTGCAGGTCAAGACCGAGCTGGCTCGTCTTCTCGGCCGGGGTCATCGCCGACAGCTTCTCCTCGGCGAAGAGACCTGCCTCGATGCGCATCGCGAGCTCGACCTCTTCGGCCGCGTTCAGCAGTGCGACCTTTCCGATCTGCTTCAGGTAGTCCTTGACCGGGTCGGCCGTCGCTCCCGTGATCTGCGTCGAGTAGACCGGGACCTCTTCGTCGTCCTTGGACGAGATGACGATCGCGCCGGTCGGCAGCGGCTCGGTGAAGGCCGGCTTCGCATCCTCGTCTTCGTCCTCCTCGACAGCAGCAGCTGCGGGAGACTCGTCTTCTTCGACGACGTCCTCGGACTTCTTCTTCTTGACGGGGGCGCGCTTCGCGGCAGCACGCTTCGCCGCGCTCAGGGGCGCGGGCTTCTCGGGCGCATCGGTCTCGACCGGAGCGTCGGCGGTCGTCTCTTCGGCAGCCTTCTTCGTCCGGGTGTTCTTCGTCGTGGCAGGAGTCACGTTTCGCCTTTCACGGAGCTGCTGTGTAGCCCCGGGACATTTCGGACACTAGTAAGACCCTTGTCAAGTCCAGTGCTCGAAAACACTGATTGACAACGGGTCAGAGTCCTAGTATCGCACACGTGTGGCGATGCGGACGCATTCCGGCGAACTTCGCGCGAATCCCGCTGCGCGCCACCTCAGCCGCGGCCCGGCTTGTCTTCGTCGCCGGACGGCCGAGAGGCCAGGTAACGCTCCAACTCGGCCGCGAGCTCATCGGCGCTCGGGAGGTCCCGTTCGCTGAAACCTCCCTCGTCGTAGGAGTCGTCGTCGGGGTTGCGCCCCGCCATGTAGGCGTCGTACCGGCGCTCGAGGTTGTGGACCATCTGCTGCAGCTCGTCGTTCCCGGAGACCTGCTCATCGACGCGTGCCAGATAGTCCTCGCGGCGCTCCAGGACGGAATCCAGGATGAGGACGAGTCCCGTCGACGCCATCAGACGCTCCGCTGCCGCGATGACGGCATCGGGGTTCTCCGTCTCCGCGAGGTAATGCGGCACGAGCAGGACGAAGCCCACCGAGGCATCCCCACGCTCGACGAATCGGAACTCGAGGAGGTGACCGGCAGTCGCAGGCACCTGCGTGCGCGGACGCCATACGGAGTGCGCCACGGTCAGGTCACGCCGATTCCCGCTGACCGTCGTGCCGATCGGACGCGTGTGCGGAACGGGCATCGCGATCGAGTGCACCCAGTGCAGTCCCGAGACCTCGAACTCCGCCGCGAGGGCGAGCACCGTGCTCGCGAAACGATTCCATGCGAAATCCGGCTCGTATCCGGCGAGCAGCAGGAACGGACGGCCGAGTGCGTCCGTCGCGAGCGACAGTTCGAGCCTCGGCGGCTTGAACTCGGTCAGGTGGTCCTGGTCGAAGGAGATCACAGGGCGGCGCGCCCGATAGTCGAGCAGTGCGTCGTTGTCGAACACGACGACGGGCTCAGGGGATGCGGTCTCCCGAAGGTGATCGATCAAGCCGGAGACGGCGCTTCCCGCGTCCGTGAAACCGGTCAGAAGCAGCACCAACGGCAGGCCGTGCGGCACTGTCGGCGCATTCGCGACGCGTTCATGGATCTCACCGGAGAAGGGCATGTGTCCATGCTACGAGCAGCCGCCTACCCCGGGGCGCGGCGCATCATGCTGAGAGCGAACACGCGCAGAGTGGGCGGACGACCACGGTGTGGCGGAGATCCTAGGATGGAGGCATGACGCTTCCCGTGCTCTCGCACACCACCGATCAGTTCCCCGGAAGCGCTGCAGATGCCGCAGTGCTCATCGTCGCCGCTCTCCCCGATTCGGCGGAGTCACTGGCCGGCTACCCCGGACTCGCCGATGCGCTGGCCGGCGTCGGATTCACCGGTTCGGTCGGATCGTTCACCCGCGTGTTCGTCCCCGAGGTGACGTCTTCGCCGTTCGCGGTGGTCGGCGTCGGCAGCTCGCCGGATGCTGCTGCCGTGCGCAACGCGGCAGGTACGGCGCTGCGTACGCTCACCGGCTTCGAGCACGTCGCGGTGGCTCTCGCCGACGGCCTCGAGTCGTTCGCCGCTGCGGCGGCCGAGGGTGCGGTGCTCGGCGGGCACAAGTTCGACGGCTACCGCACGGAGAAGGGCAAGGGGCGCGCCACGTCGATCACGCTCCATGCCGCGGTCGACGACGACGACGTCGAATACGCGCAGGTCCTGGGAGACGCGGTAGCGCTCATCAAGGATCTCGTGAACGTGCCCGCAGAGTGGCAGAGTCCGGCACAGCTCGCGCAGAGCGCCGCCGACAGCGTGGCCGACCTCGACGTCTCGGTCGAGATCCTCGACGAGAAGGCTCTTGCCGAGCAGGGCTTCGGCGGCATCCTCGGCGTCGGTCAGGGGTCGGATCGCCCTCCGCGTCTCGTCCGTCTCGACTACTCCCCCGCCGACGCCTCACGGCACATCGCCCTGGTCGGCAAGGGCATCACGTTCGACACCGGTGGCCTTTCCCTGAAGCCGGCTGCCTCGATGGTCGGCATGAAGTTCGACATGGCCGGCGCGGCGACCTCTCTCGCCGCGATCCGCGCCATCGCCACACTGGGCCTCCCGGTCCGCGTGACCGCGTGGCTGTGCATCACCGACAACATGCCGTCCGGGCGCGCGCTGCGCCCTGGCGATGTCATCCGCATCCTCGACGGGACCACCGTCGAGGTCCAGAACACCGACGCCGAGGGGCGACTCGTGCTCGCCGACGGTCTCGTCGCCGCGAGCCGTGAGAACCCGGACGTCATCATCGATGTGGCGACTCTCACCGGCGCCATCGTCGCCGCGCTGGGCCACCGGCACACCGGCGTCTTCGGCGACGTCGACACTGTTTCCTCGTTCATGTCGGCGACCGCTCAGGTCGACGAGCCGGCGTGGCACATGCCGCTGCCGGACTACATGGAGGAGTCGCTCGAGTCCCCCATCGCCGACCTGCAGAACGCGAACATGGGCGACAGGATGGGCGGTGCGTCCTACGCAGGCCTGTTCCTGCGCCGCTTCGTCGGTCGCACCTCTGACGCCGAGGACGCCCCGCGCATCCCGTGGGTGCACCTCGACATCGCGGGATCCGGCGAACACGCCGGCGCCCCGTACGGCTTCACCGAGAAGGGCCCAACGGGGGCGATGGTCCGATCGATCGTCGCCTTCGCCGCAGCATCCCACACGGAGGCATGACCTATGACAACCCACACCTTCGACATCGTCGTCCTGGGCGGCGGCAGCGGCGGTTATGCCGCGGCGTTGCGCGCGAGTGAGCTCGGCAAGTCCGTCGCGCTGATCGAGAAGGACAAGGTCGGCGGAACCTGCCTGCACCGGGGATGCATACCGACCAAAGCGCTGCTGCATGCCGCAGAGGTGGCCGAGCACGTGCGCGATGCCGCGTCCGTCGGCGTCACCGCGAGCCTGGAGGGCATCGATCCGGCGGGGGTACGCACGTACCGCGAAGGCATCGTCGCCAAGAAGTTCAAGGGACTGGAGGGACTGGTCAAGGCGCGTGGGATCACCACCGTCAGCGGACTCGGCCGCCTGAACCCCGACCACAGCGTCAGCGTCGGAGACGACGTGTACGTGGGCACGGACGTCGTGCTCGCGACCGGCTCGTACAGCCGCTCGCTTCCCGGCTTGGAGATCGGCGGGCGGATCCTCACGAGCGAGCAGGCACTCGCCCTCGACGTGATCCCCGAGCGCGTACTGATCCTCGGCGGCGGCGTGATCGGGGTCGAGTTCGCGAGCGTGTGGCGGTCGTTCGGCTCCGAGGTCACGATCATCGAGGCTCTGCCGCACCTCGTCCCGAACGAGGACATCGCTCTCAGCAAGGGTCTGGAGCGTGCGTTCCGGCGCCGCGGCATCCAGTACTCCCTCGGAACCCGATTCCAGGGTGCGGTCCAGGATGAGACATCCGTCACCGTGACCCTCGAAGACGGCAAGGAGTTCACGGCCGACTACCTCCTCGTGGCCGTCGGGCGCGGTCCGGTCACCTCCGACCTCGGATTCGAGGAGGCTGGCGTGACGCTCGACCGCGGTTTCGTGACCGTCGATGACAACCTGCGCACCGGAGTCCCTGGCGTGTGGGCGGTCGGAGACATCGTGCCCGGTCTGCAGCTCGCACATCGCGGATTCCAACAGGGCATCGCCGTCGCCGAGCGCATCGCGGGGCTGTCCCCCGTGAACATCCCCGACTCGCAGATCCCCAAGGTCACGTACTCGAGCCCGGAGGTCGCTTCGGTCGGGGTGACCGAAGAGGCAGCGGTCGCCGCACACGGTGCCGACGCGGTCATCGCCTACGAGTACAACCTCGCCGGCAACGGCAAGAGCGAGATCATCGGGACGGGCGGGCTCGTGAAGGTCGTCCGCCTCAAGGACGGCCCCGTCGTCGGCGTCCACCTGCTCGGCGACCGCGTCGGCGAGCTCATCACGGAAGGACAGCTCGCCGTCGCCTGGGAGGCGCACCCGGAGGACATCGCGCCCCTGATCCACGCCCACCCGACCCAGAGCGAGGCCCTCGGGGAAGCCTTCCTCGCCCTGGCCGGCAAGCCCCTGCACGCCCTCTGAGCACCAACCGGTGCCCGAGTCACTAAGCTAGACAAGCGTCATACAACTTCTTGAAGGAGACTCAGTCATGAGCACATCCGTCGTCCTCCCCGCTCTCGGCGAGAGCGTCACAGAGGGTACGGTCACCCGCTGGCTCAAGCAGGTGGGAGACACCGTGCAGGCGGACGAGGGCCTGCTCGAGATCTCGACCGACAAGGTCGACACCGAGATCCCCTCCCCCGTCAGCGGCGTGATCGAGGAGATCCTCGTGGCCGAAGACGAGACCGTCGAGGTCGGCGCGCTCCTCGCGCGCATCGGCGACGGCAGCGGAGCGGCTCCCGCCGCAGACGCGCCCGCAGCCGCGGCACCTGAAGCCGAGGCCGCACCCGCGGAGGCTGCCCCCGCGCAGGCCGCACCTGCGGAGAACGCCGCTCCGGCTGCTCCCGCACCGTCGGCAGAAGCACCGGCGCCCGCCGCAGAGGCCGCTCCTGCCGCGCCCGCGGGCGACGCCACCGACATCGTGCTCCCCGAGCTGGGCGAGAGCGTCACCGAGGGCACCGTCACCCGGTGGCTCAAGCAGGTCGGCGACAGCGTCGCCGTAGACGAGGCTCTTCTGGAGATCTCCACCGACAAGGTCGACACCGAGATCCCGTCGCCGGTTGCCGGTGTGGTTCAGGAGATCGTGGCCGGCGAGGACGAGACGGTCGCAGTCGGCGCCGTGCTCGCACGCGTCGGCTCCGGCGCTGCCCCCGCCGCTGAGACCCCGGCTCCCGCGCCCGCAGCCGAGGCACCCGCTGCGCCTGCGGCTCCCGCGCCCGCCCCCGCAGCCGAAGCGCCCGCTGCTCCGGCTCCTGCCGCCGCTCCGGCTCCTGCGGCTGCTCCGGCTCCCGCCGCTGCGACGCCAGCCGAGGCGAAGCTCGCGCTCCCGACCGAGAGCGACAACCTCTACGTCACACCGCTCGTGCGTCGTCTGGCCTCCCAGCAGGGAGTGGACCTGGCTTCCGTCACCGGAACCGGTGTCGGCGGTCGCATCCGCAAGGAAGATGTCCTGAAGGCTGCGGAGACGGCGGCGGCAGCGCCCGCCGCCGCGGCTCCTGCTGCTCCCGCGCCACTCGAGGTCTCGCCGTTGCGCGGCACGACACAGCCGATGTCGCGGCTTCGCAAGGTCCTCGCGAAGCGTGCCGTCGAGTCGATGCAGCAGACGGCCCAGCTGACCACGGTCGTCGAGGTCGATGTCACCGCACTCGCCGACTACCGCGACAGCGTGAAGGCTTCTTTCCTCGAGAAGACGGGTGACAAGCTCTCCTTCCTGCCGTTCTTCGCGCTCGCAACCGCAGAAGCGCTGCAGGCGTTCCCGATCGTGAACGCGACGGTCGACGGCGAGAACATCGTCTACCCGGCCAGCGAGAACGTCTCGATCGCCGTCGACACCGAGCGTGGACTGCTCACGCCGGTGCTGCGCGACGCCGCCTCGAAGAACATCGCGCAGATCGCGCACGAGATCGCCGATCTGGCTGCTCGCACCCGCGACAACAAGCTGAAGCCCGACGAGCTGGCCGGCGGAACTTTCACGCTGACCAACACGGGCTCCCGCGGCGCGCTGTTCGACACGCCTGTGGTCTTCCTCCCGCAGTCGGCGATCCTGGGCACGGGTACCGTCGTCAAGCGCCCCGGACTCGTCAAGGTGGGCGGCGCGGATGCGATCGCCGTCCGGTCCTACGTGTACCTCGCGCTGTCCTACGACCACCGGATCATCGACGGCGCAGACGCGGCACGCTTCCTCGGCGCCGTGAAGGCCCGCCTCGAGGCTGCGCAGTTCGCCGCTCAGCTCGGAGCCTGACCGACACGAGTCATCCTGGCTGATCCGCGACGTCATAGACGTCGCGGATCAGCCATTTCTCGTCTGTGCGGAAAAGGACGACGATGGTCTCGTCCGAGGACGCGGCGTCGGCCGTCCCCGCATCGCTCTCGGGGATCGCACGCAATCGCATGACCGCCACGTCGCCGTAGGCATCGACCAGCTCCGGTGCCGTCGGAACGCGGGTCTTCGCGCTGAGCGCATCGACGATCCCCTCCGCATTCCCGTCTACGGCGCTCTGACACGCGCCGTCTCCATCGGCGCTGCACTGCGCGATGATCCGCAGGAGCGCTGACAGCGCCGCGACGGGATCGTCGGCCGCAGGAGACCTCGGCTCCGTGGCCTCGCTCTCCGCGACATCCGTCGCACGGGGCGTCGGGACGTCGGACGCCTCCCCGGAGGATGCCGGCGCCGGTGTGTCCGTGTTGCCGGGTGCGCCACGGGCGCTTGTCTCCGACTCACCACCGGGAAGGAGCAGTCCTCCCACCAGCACAGCAGCTGCGGCGCCTCCCGCGATGGCAAGGGAACGCAGACGGACCTTCGAACGAGCCGTCGATCGCTCGCGTCCCCTCCTCGGCCGTGTGGATCGTGCGTGAGGATGTTGCGCCCCTCTCTCCGAGCGCGCGCGCAGCTCGATGATCGCCTTCTGCACCACGTCGACGATCGCGCTGATGGCGCGGGTGCGACCCGCGTCCCGATGGCGGACCCGGTCCGCGCGCAGGAGCGGCGCTCTCTCCCGAGCCACGGCGACGCGGGGACCGACCGCCCGAGCGACATCCCGAGCCCGCTCCGGGGTGTGGAACTCGCGCCGGAGAGGCTGCGGCGCAGCGACGTCGAGCACCATGGTCTCCCATGCCTCCGTGAGCTTGCGAGGCAGACGCGGCTGAGCGAGAGTCTTGTGCAGCCCCTCTCCGATGCCCGACAGGGCGCGACGGACCACCTTGTCCGCGGTCTGATCGCCGAGAAGCTCGACGAGCTCCGCCACACCGGCCCTGACATCGGGGCCCTCCCCGATGACGAAGACAGGCCGCCCGCCGTCGGTGAGCCACCACGTGCCCGTGTGCACCCCATCGATCCCTTCTCCCAACTCGTCGAGTCCACGAAGGAGGCTGACGACGAGAGTGCTGATCTCCCCCGCAGTGATGCCCGATCCCGCTGCCTCTCGACGGCCCAGGTAGCCGCGCACCCGATCCGTGCACCACGGGAGCAACGCGTCGTGACCATCCCGGCGCCGGCTGACGTCGATGGGAGCGGCGATGTGTTCCGTCCCCGAGTAGCGCCATCCCGCCCATCCGCCGAGGCGCGCGACATCCACTCTGACGACCACCTCATCGCCGTGGGTCACGAGCGTGCCCGAGAAGGGCCCCTCCGCGGGATCGAGGGTGCGCACCACACGGTGCGCCCGCGGAACGAGCGGCGTTCCTCGACCGTCGTCGATCGCGATGTCTTCCATTCCTCCATCTCACCGCGGAGATCCTCCCGGAAGCCGCCAGGGCGGAGCGTCGGGACGGATCCCCTCTGATGGCTCTGCAGTGCAGGAGGAGTGGAATCCGGCCGCTCCGCTCCACGCGAACGCCGACATCACGAGGTCGTCAGACTCGGTAGGCTGGTGCTCATGGCAAAGCGTGCTCCTGAACCCGAAAAGCGTCCTGGGTTCTTCTCCCAGATCAAGTCCCTCTTCCGGTTCACACGTGAGGCCTACTCCTGGCTGCCGTGGGCACAGGCTGCGATCCTCATCGGCGGCGTCCTGCTCGGGCTCGTCGCGGGTTATCTGATCCCTCCCTTCCAGGTATGGACGCTCGTCCTGTGGGGCATCACGGGTCTGATGCTCGGCATCCTCGGCGCCCTGTTCCTGATGACGCGGCTCTCGACCTCTGCCATGTACAGCAAGATCGACGGCATGCCCGGTGCGACCGGCCACGTGCTGAGCACCAGCCTTGGTCGCAGTTGGCAGGCCTCTGAGACTCCCGTCGGCATCAACCCGAAGACGCAGGAAGCGGTCTACCGCACCATCGGCCGCGGCGGCATCGTCATCGTCGGCGAAGGCGCACGCGGGCGACTGACCCGTCTCGTGAACGAGGAGCGCAGCAAGGCCCAGCGCGTCGCGCACGGCGTCCCGGTCACCGTTCTGTACGTCGGACACGGTGACGACGAAGTCGCGATCGCCGACCTCTCGAAGACGATCAAGAAGCTCCCCAAGGCGATCGACAAGGCGACGATGGCCGCGGTCATCCGTCGCGTCGACTCGGTGTCGCAGTCGCTTTCCTCGCTGCCGATCCCGAAGGGCATCGACCCGACGAAGGTGCGCTCTCAGCGTCCGCGCTGATCGCACGCACCGCACGGCTCAAGAGCGCGGCCGTCCTCCTTCGAGGGCGGCCGCGCTCTCTCGTTCACTCGGAGAGCGGCTGCCGAGGCAGACGACGGACTTTCGCCCGACGACGCCGACGTTCCGGGACCATCGATCGCATCTCGTCGAGCTTGCCGAAGCAGAACAGCCGGTCGTCGGCTTCGAGCACGACGTGCTTGCGGGGATTCGGGATCACGCTGACGCCGCGGTGCAGCGTGAGGACCGTGATGTCCCGCTCCCACAGTCCCGCCTCGCCCAACGTCTTCCCGACCAGGTCGACCGCACCGTGCACCATGAGCTCGGCGACACCGTAGCCCGTCGAGACCGTGAGACGCTGGCGCACGTCGATCTCAGGGAAAGCGACCTGCCCCGCGATGTAGTCGATGATGGCACCAGCGACATCGAGCTTCGTCGCGGTCTCGATGCCCTGGAGTCCGGGCGAGGAGTTGACCTCCATGACCAGCGGACCGTCTTCACCCTCGAGCATGTCGACACCCGCGACCCGCAGGCCCATGATCTGCGCAGAGCGCACCGCCGCGCGCTCGTAGACGGGATCGAGTTCGACCGCCTCGACGGACCCTCCTCGGTGCACGTTCGATCGGAACTCGTCACCGGCAGCGGAACGTCGCATCGCGGCGACGACGCGGTCGCCGACGACCAGCGCTCTGATGTCGCGTCCGCGGCTCTCCGCGATGAACTTCTGGATCAGCACGTTCTGCTTGGTCGAGTGCAGGGTCTCGATGATCGCCTCGGCGACCTTCACCTGCGGAGCGAGGATCACCCCGATTCCCTGGGTGCCCTCGAGCAGCTTGATGACGACCGGGGCTCCGCCGACCCGTTCGATCGCCGGTCGCACATCCGCGCGGTTGCGCACGAAGGCCGTCGGCGGCATCGCGATGTTGTGGCGCGAGAGGATCTGATTCGCGCGGAGCTTGTCACGGGCGCTCGAGATGCCGTTGGCGGTGTTCGGCGTGTAGACGTCCATCTGCTCGAACTGACGCACGACGGCCGTGCCGAAGTAGGTGATCGAGTTCCCGATGCGAGGGAGGATCGCGTCGTAGTCGCTGAGCTGTCGTCCTCGGTAATGCAGGTCCGGTTCATCGGCCGTGAGGTCGATGGCGAAGCGCAGCGTGTTGAGCACCTTGACGTTGTGCCCTCGCTGGAGCGCGGCTGCACGCAGACGCTGGGTGGAGTACGCCTGCGGCGCGCGGGAGAGCACTGCGATCTTCACGGGGGATTTTTCCTGCCAGGATGTATCAGGTGAGTAGGACTACCCCCCATTCAAACACCCTTACGGGGTGGCGAGAATGGGTGAGCCTGCCCGATCTCGGGGTGGATTGGCTGAAGGCCAAGATCGACACGGGTGCGCGCACCTCATCGCTGCACGCTTTCGACATCGTGGAGTTCGAGCAGGACGACGAGCCCTGGGTCCGTTTCAAGGTCAAACCCTGGCAGGACAGCCAGGAGGACGCGGTCGTGGTCGAGTGCCCGATCCACGACCGTCGTGCCGTGCGGAGCTCGTCAGGGCATGCCCAGGAGCGGCTCGTGGTCGAGCTTCTGATCCGGCTCGTGGATCGCGAAGTGCTCGCGGAGGTCACGCTGAGCAACCGTGACGAGATGGGCTTCCGGATGCTCATCGGGCGTGAAGCCCTGCGCCGCGGCTACATCGTCGACCCCGCCCGTTCCTTCCTCGGCGGACGAGCACCGCGCGAGGCGCGTCGGCGCAACCGCGGCCGCGACTGACTCCGTCGGGCGGAGCCGTCAGGTGCGGATGAGAACCGTGCCGACCGCCTTGTCGTGCAGACCGCGCTGGTCGGCGTCCCAGATCACGGCGGGTACGACGACCACGAGCAGGAGCGTGCGGACGATCGGGCGCCACAGCCCGACCCAGCTCCCGTCGAGACGGGCGAGACGCATGCCGAGGATGCGGTGCCCCGGGCTGCCGCCTGCGGTCGGGATGAAGACGATCTGCAGCACGGCGAACACCAGCATCGGGGCGAACTGGGTCAGACCCGCTTCCGTCGGCAGGGCGAACTGATTGAACCCGAGGAATCCGGTGGCGATGATCGTCGCCGCCGTGTAATCGATCAGAAGGGCGCCGATCCGGCGGCCGGGACGGGCGATGCTCCCCGAACCGGATTCGGGGAGTCCGAGTCGTTCACCGGGGTACGCGTTCACTGCATCCGTCACTCCCCCAGCCTACCGAGCGTGAAATGACGTGCTGACGCCCTCACGCTCGTAACACGCCCGAAACAAAGCGGATACCGTAGAGAAATCCCCCGTCCGTACTCTGCAGAGTGGCCGTGAAGCCATCGATCCGCATTACAGGAGTCGTACATGTTCAAAGATTCGTCCGAGGTACTGACCTACATCAAGGAGAACGACGTCAAGTTCCTTGACATCCGTTTCACCGATCTCCCGGGTGTACAGCAGCACTTCAACATTCCTGCATCGACGGTCGACGAGGCTTTCTTCACCGACGGTCAGCTGTTCGACGGCTCCTCGATCCGCGGCTTCGCGAGCATCCATGAGTCCGACATGCAGCTCATCCCCGACGTCACGACGGCGTACGTCGACCCGTTCCGCGAGGCGAGCACGCTCGTCATGCTCTTCGACATCTACAACCCGCGCACCGGCGAGATCTACTCCAAGGACCCGCGTCAGGTCGCCAAGAAGGCCGAGAAGTACCTGGCCTCGACCGGCATCGCCGACACCGCGTTCTTCGCCCCCGAGGCCGAGTTCTACATCTTCGACGACGTCCGCTACAACGTCACCTCGAACTCCAGCTTCTACAGCGTCGACTCCGAAGAGGGCGCCTGGAACACCGGTCGCGAGGAGGAGGGCGGCAACCTCGGGAACAAGACCCCCTACAAGGGCGGGTACTTCCCGGTCAGCCCGGTCGACAAGACTGCCGACCTCCGTGACGACATCACCCTCAAGCTGATCGACGCCGGTTTCATCCTCGAGCGCTCGCACCACGAGGTCGGCACGGGCGGCCAGCAGGAGATCAACTACCGCTTCGACACCATGGTGCACGCGGCTGACGACATCCTGAAGTTCAAGTACATCGTCAAGAACACGGCCGAGGAGTGGGGCAAGGTCGCGACCTTCATGCCCAAGCCCCTCTACGGTGACAACGGCTCGGGAATGCACACGCACCAGTCGCTGTGGAACGACGGCAAGCCGCTGTTCTACGACGAGGCCGGCTACGGCCAGCTCAGCGACATCGCGCGCTGGTACATCGGCGGCATCCTGGCGCACGCGCCCGCCCTGCTCGCCTTCACCAACCCGACGCTGAACAGCTACCACCGTCTGGTCAAGGGCTTCGAGGCTCCCGTCAACCTGGTCTACTCGGCCGGCAACCGCTCCGCCGCGATCCGTATCCCGATCACGGGCTCGAACCCGAAGGCGAAGCGCATCGAGTTCCGCGCACCGGATGCTTCGGGCAACCCCTACCTCGCCTTCGCCGCGCAGCTCATGGCAGGCCTCGACGGAATCAAGAACCGCATCGAGCCGCACGAGCCGGTCGACAAGGACCTCTACGAGCTTCCCCCCGAGGAGGCCAAGGACATCCCGCAGGTCCCGAACTCGCTGCTCGACTCGCTGGACGCCCTGGCTGCCGACCACCAGTTCCTCCTCGAAGGCGGCGTGTTCACCAAGGAGCTCATCGAGACCTGGATCTCCTACAAGTACGAGAACGAGATCCTGCCGATGGCGCAGCGTCCGCACCCGTTCGAGTACGAGCTGTACTTCGGGGTCTGATCGCCCTTTCGAAGCGACGACGAACGCCCGCCAGGGTCCTCCTGGCGGGCGTTCGTCGTGATCCCGGACGACATCACGCGGTGCGGACGATCGCCGGGGGCTCGTAGGTCCCGTTCAGCACCGCCTCCCCCGGGATGTACATGCGGATGATCGGCCGGAACTCTCCGGACGGCGTCGGCAGCCAGTTGGCCCGCGCCAGGGAGTCCTCGGGTGCGGAATGGCTCATGGTGATGGTCAGCGAGCCGTCGTCTCCATAGACGATTCCCGGCGTCCGGTCCCCGAGGGAATATCGGTCGATCGGGTTGTCCACCAGGAAGAACTCCGGCAACGAGTACATCGTCACGGACCAGAACGCGCCGACCGGGGGCGGCGGCGCGAGGTGAAGGGTGTAGTTCCTCTCCCCGGTGAGCTGCTCCCCGCGATCATCGACGTACGTCATGATGTACGCCGCCTCGTAGCCGTGATTGCCCCAGAGCCCCGCCTTGGCCGATCCTGCTCGCAGAGCCAGGCGCTGAAGCCCCTCGGGTGCTTTCCACTGAGGGTCGTCCAGTGCACCGATCTGGAAGAAGTCGAGGTTGTAGTCGAACACATGCAGAGTCATCTGCCAGCCGTTGATCACGGGAGCGGATCCGGACTGAAGGATCGCATCGAGCGCAGCGCTTCCCTCCGCGAACGCATCCTCGAGACGGGCCACGGCGGTCTCGCCGAGTCCGCCGACCGGAGCCTCGCCGGTGATCCCGAGTTCGACGAACGTGGCCTCGAGCGCACGGTCTCGCGCCGCGCCGGGGAAGGCCCGCGACCACACGCGGAACTGCTCCCAGAAGTCCAGAGCCTCGGATCCCTGCGGCGCGGCGTCGGGAAGCCCCTGTCCGGCAACTCCGCTCAGCGACATCGCGTCCTGCAGCGCGTGAACGGCCGGAAGATCAGCATCGCCGTCGACGGCCCAGCGACCGACGAGCGAGACGACATCCGTCGGCGCATCGATCTCGATGACGTCGCGGACGGCCTGCGTCTCGGACCGAGTCGACGGTCCCCGTAGGACCACGTCCTTCGCCCCTCCGCCTGTCGCACGGGTGCCCACGTACGCGAAGTTGTTCGTCCACGCATCGACGAACTGCATCACGTGATACCGATCCCCCGCGTCCGGCAGATGCAGCCGTACGGGACCAGCGCTCAGATCGATCTGCGCGAAGGAGTACACCGTGTCGTTGTTGATCGAGACGAAGTCGTCGTCTGCGCTCGCGAGCGTGCGGGCGTGGGCGATGGCGTTGAGAGGGGTCGCCGCCATGGTGCCGATGCCGTTCTGCACCGAACGTCGAACCTGTCCGAGATTGAACACCAACGGGAAGGCATACAGGTAGGCGGTGACGGCGAGGGCGTCGCGATGGGGAGCGTGTTCGGTCATGGCTCATCTTCTCGTCGAACGAGGGGGCGCGCCAGTGCCCGTTCCCGGCTTGACCCGGTGGACTCGCGAGTGATCAACTGGTGAGTCTGAGCATCGACCGGGGGAACCATGCGCCGCAGAAGAGTCATCGTGAACACCGACGCACATACGCCGGTCGCCCCCGCACCGTCTCAGCCGTCGAACGCGGTCGTCGCATATGCGAGGACCAACCCGTTCATGTTCGGCCTGCTGGGCGCCCTCGGGGTGCTGGTCGCCCTGGCCATCGGCGGAGTGATCGGCCAGCTCGCGACCGTCTTCGTCTACATCGGAGTGGCGGTCTTCCTGGCCCTCGGCCTCGACCCGATCGTCTCGTTCATCGAGAAGAAGCTCCCGCGCGCCGCCGCCGTAGCCATCGTCGTCGCTGCTGTGCTCCTCGCGTTCGCCGGCATCATCCTCGCCATCGTCCCGCTCCTCGTGGAACAGGTCGGCAACCTGATCAAGGACGGGCCGAAGATGGTCGAGGACTTCATGGCCAGCGCCTGGTACAAGGACGTCAGCAGCCAGTTCGGCACCATCGACGACGCCGTTCAGGGCGTCCTCGGGTTCTTCAAGGATCCCAACAACTTCTTCGACATCGGCGGCGGCGTCTTCGCGGTCGGCGCCGGTATCGCCGGCGGGTTCACCGGTGTCACCATCGTCCTGATCCTGACGCTGTACTTCATGGCATCGCTGCGCAGCATGAAGCACCTCGCGGCACGCTTCGTCCCGGCGTACCAGCGGGACACCTTCAGCGGCC
This sequence comes from Microbacterium sp. CCH5-D1, assembly GCF_001557335.1. Lineage (NCBI taxonomy): Bacteria > Bacillati > Actinomycetota > Actinomycetes > Micrococcales > Microbacteriaceae > Microbacterium > Microbacterium sp. CCH5-D1. The sequence continues at coordinate 10,449 of NZ_LSJW01000067.1, read as the reverse complement.
TCCTCGAGGACGTCTCCGGGGCCGTGGGCCGCTATGTGATGGGCCAGGCCAGCCTTGCGCTGATCAACGGCATCCTGAGCCTGATCTTCCTCACCATCATCGGCGCGCCCGTTCCTGCGCTGCTCGCACTCATCGCCTTCATCGGGTCGATGATCCCGTTGGTGGGAACGCTGACGGCGTCGATCATCAACTCTCTGATCTGCCTCTTCGTCTCCCCCGTGACGGCGCTCGTCGCGATCATCTACTACCTGATCTACATGCAGATCGAGGCCTACATCCTCTCGCCGCGGATCATGAGCAAGGCCGTCGCGGTGCCGGGAGCGCTCGTCGTCATCGCCGCCGTCGCCGGCGGTGCACTCGGCGGTATCCTGGGAGCCCTCGTGGCGATCCCCGTCGCCGCGAGCATCATCATCATCGTGCAGAAGGTGACGTTCCCGGCCCAGGACAGGAAGATCGTCCCGCCGGCATCGGCGCGCTGATCACGGCTCCTGCCGGGGCGCCCTCAGCGGACGAGGAGAGCGCCGGCCTCGACGCGGACGTCGAATGCCGAGACCTCGCCCATCTCCTCGCCGTCGATCTCGAACACGAGAGGCGTCTTGAGCTCGACGGAGATGGTCTCCACCGGGAGGTGGCGTGCCGAGTCGGTGCTGACAGCCTCATCCGTCGCGCCGAACAGGCGACGGATGCCGTTGTCCCACACGAATGATCGCAGCGTATCGAGCCACTGCAGCGCGCCGTCGGCGCTGATCATCAGCACGTCGAGCTTGCCGTCGTCCAGCACGGCGTCCGGCAGCAGTCTGATGCCGCCCTGCACCATCCCGCAGTTGCCGATCAACATGGTGTGGCCCCGCACCGCGACGGCCTTCTCCCCGTCGATCGTGAGGGTGATGTCGGTCATCTCGGTACCGGCGAGAGCGCGTCCCATGGCCTCGACATAGGCGAGCCAGCCCGCCTTGGACTTGAGGTCGTCGTCGGTCTCCACCAGCATCTGGGCGTCGACCCCGAATCCGACCATCACGGCGAACGCGTGCTCGGTTCCGTCGTACGACACCCAGCCGAGGTCGATGCGACGGGGCTCGGCGTCGCGCACCCGCTCCAGTGCGGCCTTCACGTTGTTCAGCGGTACCTCGAGGTTCCGCGCGAGGAGGTTGCCGGTCCCCTGCGGGACGATCCCGAGCGCCGTCTCGGAACCCGCCAACGACTCGGCGACCGCGCGTACCGTGCCGTCTCCCCCGACGGCGACCACGATGTCGCGGCCGTCTTCACGCGCCTCGCGAGCCATGCCGCGACCCGGGTCCTCGGGGGTCGTCTCCCACCAGCGGATGTCGTACCCGTCGTCGAACACTTCGCTCACCGCCGCTTGCAGGACCGCCTGCTCGACCTTCGAAGGGTTCCAGACGATGCCGATTCGCGCGTTGGTCATATCGTCAGCTTGGGACACGACACGCGATACCGCAAACCGACGCTCTCGACTCACCCGTAGAAGAGCTGCTCGAAGGTCTTCCTGGCGCGCCGGGTCACCCCGAGGTAGTCGTCCTCGAGTTCTGTGGCGGAGCGATCGGGATAGCCGAGCAGACGACCGATCGCATCGAGCTGACGGCGATCGGTGGGGAGCACGTCGCTGGTCTGCCCGGTCAGCAGAGTGATCGCTGACCTGAGACGACTAGACAGCAGCCACGCCGCGCGAAGACGCGCGGCGTCCTCCTCTGCGACCAGATCGGCCGCGACGGCGGCTTCGAGCGCACCGAGCGTCGAGGTCGTGCGCAGCCCGGGAACACCGTGCGCATGCTGCAGCTGGAGGAGTTGGACCAGCCACTCCACATCGCTCAGTGAGCCGGGGCCGAGCTTCAGGTGGCGACGGGGATCAGCACCCTGCGGCAGCCGTTCCCCCTCGACCCGCGCTTTGATGCGCTTGATCTCGCGGGTGCCCTGGAGGTCGATGGACTCCGGGTAGCGGATCGTGTCGGCAAGCGCCGTGAACCGGGCGATCAGCTTCGCGCTGCCCGCCACTCCGCGCGCCCGGAGCAGCGCCTGGGCCTCCCACGACAGCGACCAGCGGCGGTAGTACTCCGCGTATGCCTCGATGGAGCGGACGATCGGACCGTTCCGCCCCTCCGGCCTCAGATCGGCATCGAGGTCGAGCGGCAGCCGGTGATCGGTCAGGTGCTCGCGGAGGCCGGCCACGATCTGCGTCGCGAGCTTCTGCGCGCGCTGGGGATCGACACCGTTCGCGTCGTAGACGTACAGGATGTCGGCGTCGGATCCGAACCCCAGCTCGGCACCGCCGAAGCGCCCCATCGCGATGACGGCGAAGTCGAGCGCCTCGTCATCGACCGGGACGACTTCGCGCATCACCGCGCGGAGAGCGGCCTGGATCGTCGCCTCGGTGATCTCCGTGAGTGCGGTGGCGACCTCTTCGATCGTGAGGACATCGAGCACCGCCCCCATGGCCGTGCGCAGGAGCTCTCTCCTCCGCAGCGCCCTGACGGCCCGCAGCGCATCGCCGATCGTCTCATGGCGCGTCTGGATCGCTCTGGCCTCTTCGTCGAGGGCTGCGGCCCCGCGCGGGCGCAGCCGCCCAGCGTTGTCCAGCCAGGCCACGGATTCCGGGATCCACTCCAGGAGCTCGCCGATGTACCGGGAAGAGGACAGCAGGCGGGTGAGGCTCTCCGCCGCCCCCGACGAATCGCGCAGCATCCTGAGGAACCACGGGGTGTCTCCGAGACGCTCGCTGATGCGGCGGAAGGCGAGGAGCGCGTAGTCAGGATCGCTTCCGTCGGCGAACCACCGCACCATGATGGGCATCAGGTGTCGCTGGATGGTCGCCTTGCGGCTGAGCCCGCTCGTGAGCGCACCGATGTGGCGGAGTGCGCCCGCCGGATCCCGGAAGCCGATGGCTGCCAGGCGGTCGTGCGCCTGAGCGGCGGAGAGGGTCCGCTCCTCTTCCGGCAGACCGGCGACAGCGCTCAGCAGTGGACGGTAGAACAGGCGCGTATGGATCTCGCGCACCTCCCGCCGGACGCTCTCCCAGCGGGCCCACACACTGTCACCGCTCTCCGCGAGGCGTGTGCCCCTCGCCAGGATCCGCAGGCCTGCCGGAGTCCGAGGCATCAGATGCGTGCGGCTGAGCTCTCTCAGCTGGAGGCGATGCTCCATGAGCCGGAGCAGGCGGTAGTCCTCGGCGAACGCCGCCGCATCGACCCGCCCGATGTAACCGCCCTCGACGAGCGCATCGAGGCTCTCGAGGGTCCCGCGCGTGCGCAGCGACTCGTCGGTGAGTCCGTGGACGAGCTGCAGCAGCTGCACGGTGAACTCGATGTCGCGAAGCCCACCCGCCCCGAGCTTCAGCTGATACGGAGCGTCGTCCGGGTCGATGTGCTCCATCACGCGCTCCCGCATGCGCTGCACGCTCTCGACGAAGTCCTGCCGCGCGGCACTGGACCAGATCTTCGGCTGCACCGCGGCGATGTACTCCGCCCCGAGTTCCGCATCTCCGGCGAGGGGACGCGCCTTGAGCAGAGCCTGGAACTCCCAGCTCTTGGCCCAGCGGTCGTAGTACGCGAGATGGGATGCGAGCGAGCGGACCAGAGCACCTTGCTTGCCCTCTGGACGCAGCGCGGCATCGACCTCCCAGAGCGGCGGTTCCACCTCGATCGCGTCGAGGTTGCGCATGGTCTCGCGCGCGAGCCTGGTCGCGATGTCGATGGCACGCGCCTCCGTGACGATCTCTTCGTCGCTGCTGCCGCCCACGAAGATCACGTCGACGTCGCTGACGTAGTTCAACTCCCGAGCGCCGGCTTTTCCCATTCCGATGATGGCGAGACGGGTCGCCGCCACCTCATCCCGCCCCATCGACTCCTGCACCCGGGTCCGCGCCACCGCGAGCGACGCCTCCAGGGCAGCACCCGCGAGGTCGGCCAGCGCTGCCGACACGGGGCCTACTGCCATCTCCGGTGCCGTGCGCGAGAGGTCGAACGCGGCGATGGCAGCGAGATTTCGTCGGTAGGCGACTCTGAGCGCGACGACCGCGTCGTCCCCACCCGACTGCGCGAACCCGTCGCACGCACCGACTGAGGCCAGCAGCCGCTCCTGGAGCTCCTCGGCCGATGGCAGTGCATCGCGGGGTGCTTCCAGGACGCTCAGCTGGTCCGGGTGACGGAGGAAGAACTCGGCGAGTCCCTCCGAGGCGCCGAAGACCCGCCAGACACCGCGGCGGGTCTCCTCGTCGACGAGGAGCCCGCGCAATGACGACTCATCCCGACGCGCCACGCGGAGCAGCCCGCGGACGGCGGCATCGGGATCCGCAGCATCGGCAGCCTCGAGCAGCACCGTCCGCGGCTGATCGAGAATCTCCGCCAGCTCAGCGAGGCCTGCCGCGGCCTCGCTCAGCTCGGAGAAGCCGAGCCTGGCGAGGGCGGAGAGGGAGACCGAATCGTCAGGACGCGCCATCGGGCGGGTCAGAGCAGCTCGAGGTTGCTCTTCAGCTCGAACGGGGTGACCTGACCGCGGTAGGCCTCCCATTCCTTGCGCTTGTTGAGCAGCACGTAGTTGAAGACCTGTTCGCCCAGAGTCTCCGCGACGAGCTCGGACGCCTCCATGTACTCCAGGGCGTGGTCGAGACTCGCCGGCAGTGCCTCGTAACCGAGAGCTCGCCGCTCGGCGTCGCTCAGCGACCACACGTTGTTCTCGGCCTCCGGCGGCAGATCGTATCCCTCCTCGATGCCCTTGAGCCCGGCTGCGAGCAGGAGCGCGTAGGCGAGGTAGGGGTTCGACGCGGAATCGATGCCGCGGTACTCCACGCGGGACGACTGGCTCTTGTTCGGCTTGTACATCGGCACGCGGACGAGTGCGGATCGGTTCGCGTGACCCCAGGTGACGAAGCTCGGTGCCTCGTCGCCGCCCCAGAGCCGCTTGTATGAGTTGACGAACTGGTTGGTGACCGCGGAGATCTCGTTCGCGTGACGCAGGAGGCCCGCGATGAAGTGCCGGCCCGTCTTCGACAGCTGGTACTTCGCGCCCTCTTCGTAGAAGGCGTTCTGGTCACCCTCGAACAGTGACATGTGCGTGTGCATACCGCTTCCGGGCTGGTCGCTGAGCGGCTTCGGCATGAACGTCGCATAGACGCCCTGCTCGATCGCCACCTCCTTGATCACCGTCCGGAAGGTCATGATGTTGTCGGCCGTGGTGAGGGCGTCCGCGTAGCGGAGGTCGATCTCGTTCTGACCGGGCCCGCCCTCGTGGTGACTGAATTCGACCGAGATGCCGAGGTCTTCCAGCATCCGGACCGAACGGCGACGGAAATCGTGCGCGGTGCCGCCGGGCACGTTGTCGAAGTAGCCCGCCGAGTCGACGGGCACGGGCCCCTCCGGCCCGAACGACGAGGATTTGAGCAGGTAGAACTCGATCTCGGGGTGCGTGTAGAACGTGAACCCGGCGTCAGCGGCCTTCGCGAGCGTGCGCTTGAGCACGTGACGGGGATCGGCGACGGCGGGCTGGCCGTCGGGAGTCGTCAGGTCGCAGAACATGCGCGCGGTCGGGTCGATCTCGCCGCGCCAGGGCAGCGTCTGGAACGTCGTCGGATCGGGCTGGGCGAGCAGGTCGGACTCGTAGGTGCGTGTCAGCCCCTCGATCGCCGAACCGTCGAACCCGATTCCCTCCGCGAAAGCACCCTCGACCTCGGCCGGCGCGATGGCCACCGACTTGAGAGTGCCGATCACGTCGGTGAACCACAGTCGCACGAACTTGACGCCGCGCTCCTCGATGGTCCGGAGGACGAAGTCCCTCTGCTTGTCCATGGCTACTCTGCGCCCTGGCCCTTTGCGTCGCCCGTGTTCTGGGGGCCCTTGACGTCCCAGCCCTGCTCGACGGCCTCTTCCTCGGCCCAGGCGCGCGAACGCTCTTTGACGACCTCCGGAGCACGACGGGCCTCAGCCTCGGTGTCGAACGGACCGATGCGGTCGATGGAGGGCGAGATCATCCCGAACTCGATCTCGCCGGTCGTGGAGTTGTACCAGTACTTGTGGTCACCGTCAGACATGTCTGCCCCTTCTTCACGTGATGTCATCGATCCTACTGGCGTGCACCGTGGTCGCTAAGCTATCGCCCATGGCAAAAGCGATCGGCGTCGACATCGGCGGCACGGGTATCAAAGCAGGAATCGTCGACCTCGAGCACGGAATCATGGCGTCCGACCGGGTACGGGTACCGACCCCCGAGGGCGCATCGCCCCAGGACGTGCTCAATGCCGTGCAGACCGTGCTGAAGACCCTCGACGTGCACGACTCGACCCTGCCGCTCGGCGTCGCATTCCCGGCGATCGTCAAGCGCGGCAAGACCCTCTCCGCCGCCAATGTCTCCAAGGAGTGGATCGACTTCGACGCCGAGCGGTTCTTCCGGGACGGTCTCGGTCGCAACATCGTGTTCGTGAACGACGCCGACGCCGCCGGTGTCGCCGAAGCCCGCCACGGAGCGGCCAGGGACGTGCGCGGTTTCACGCTCCTCACGACGCTCGGCACCGGCATCGGATCGGCCTTCCTCTACGACGGCGTGCTCCTTCCGAACACCGAGCTCGGTCACCTCAACTTCGGCGAATACGAGTCGGTCGAGACCTACGCTGCGACGTCGGCACGGGAGCGCGAGAACCTCTCGTGGGCCGAGTGGGCCGAGCGTCTGCAGGCGTTCTACTCGCACATCGAGTTCCTGTTCAGCCCCGACCTGTTCGTCGTCGGCGGCGGCGTGTCGAAGAACGCCGGAGACTTCCTCCCGCTGCTCGACCTGAAGACCCCGATCGTCCCGGCGATCCACCGCAACAACTCCGGCATCATCGGCGCGGCGTCGCTCGCCGGGGACTGACCTTCGACAGGCTCAGCCACCCGGATCCGCACGAAGGCCCCGACGACTCTCCAGTCATCGGGGCCTTCGTGCGTGTGAGGCGAATGGGCCGACCTGTACGCCGGGTTCTGTTCCGGGGTTCTTCGCCCCTTCGACGGCCATCTCTCTCGGCGACACGTTGCCGTGGCACTCTAGCGGTCTACCCGAGGACTCGGCGAGCCGCGTCAACATCCTCTGTCTGACCTTGCTCCGGACGAGGTTTACCTGGCGGGCCATGTCACCATGACCCCCGGTGGTCTCTTACACCACCCTTTCACCCTTACCCCTTGCGGGGCGGTCTGCTCTCTGTGGCACTTTCTCGCGGATTGCTCCGGGTGGGCGTTACCCACCGTCCTGCCCTGAGGAGCCCGGACGTTCCTCGGTACGGTTGCCCGTAACGCGGCCGTCCAGTCGACCCATTCGCCTCTCCAGTCTACGTTCTCCTGGGCACACGACCGGCGGCTACTTCTCCGCGGACTCCGCGATGCGCATGTCGAGGGGCACGTCGATGGGGAACGAGCCGAAGAGCCTCGTCGTGGCCGTGGCCGCGGCCTCGCGCACCGCCTCGGCAGCCTCCTCCGCGTGTTCCAGGGGAACGTGGAGGATCACCTCGTCGTGCAGGAAGAACGCCAGGTGCGCAGAGCGCGCGAACGGACCGGACGCCGCCGCCTCGGCGAACACCTCAGGGATCTGCTGCAGGCGATGCCGGATCTCCGCGAGCCAGATCAACGACCACTCGGCAGCAGTGCCCTGCACCACGAAGTTCCTGGTGAACCGGCCCCAATCGCGTCCACGCCGCCGTGCGAGCGCGACGACCGCGGGGTCGGCATCCGCACCGGTCGCGTCCGCCTGCAGCCGCATCCACTCCGTCGACGGACGAGGCGATGACCGCCCTAGCCAGGTCGAGACGATTCCCCCGTCCTCCCCCGTGCGCGCCGCGGCATCCACGAGCGCCATCGCCTTCGGGTAGACCTTGCGCAGCCGCGGGACCAGCCGGCCGCTGTCTCCGGTCGTGGCGCCGTACATCGCTCCGAGAACCGCGTACTTCGCCTCCTCGCGGGTGGAGACGGCCCCGGACGCCACGACGCCTGCATAGAGGTCGCTCCCCCGCGCCGCGCGGGCCATCGCTTCGTCGGAGGCCATCGCGGCGAGCATCCGCGGCTCGAGCTGCGCGACGTCTGCCACGACCAGGGTCCACCCCGGGTCGGCTCGGACAGCGGGGCGCAGGCTCCGCGGAAGCTGAAGAGCCCCTCCACCGGCCGACGCCCAGCGACCGGTGACGACACCGCCCGGGATGTAGACCGGACGGAACCGACCCTCATGCACCCACTCCGCCAACCATGCCCATCCGTTGGCGCTGAGCAAGCGGGAGAGCTTCTTGTAGGCGAGGAGGGGCTCCACGACCGGATGCTCGTGCTGGGCGAGCTCCCATCGACTCGTCGACTCCACCTGGACCCCGACGCGATGCAGCGCCCTGAGCAGCTTCTGCTGGCTGTCGAGGTGGAGCGACGGATCGCCGAGGAGCGCGCGCACCCGATCGCCCAGCTCGACCATGCGACTCGGTGCTCCCCCGGCGGCAGGACGGGTGCCGAGGGTGTCGGTCAGGATGGCATCGTGCACGCCTTCATCCCAGGGCAACCCCGCGACCCGCATCTCCTCTGCGATGAGTCCGCCTGCCGACTCCGCAGCGCACAGGAGGGTGAGGCGTCCGTCCTGTGCAGCGGCGATCACCCTCCGCTGTGCGCGGTACTGATCGAGTGCGGTCGTGATCGCATCGTCACCGCTCACGTCGTCGAACACGTCGAACAGCGAGGGCACCGCTGCCGTCGGCTCTCGCCGCTCCCACTCCGGCGAGGCCGGGAGCGGGCTCTGCACCGACGACGTGTCGCGCAGGATGGCGTGGCACAGCACCAGATCGTGACTGCGGGTGATCCGAACGCCGTGCTCGAGCAGGAACGCGTAGGTCTCGGCGGCGCTGCGCATGACCCACCGCGGGGCATCGGAGTCCTCGACGGAGCGCACCCATTCCGGGAGCTCAGCAACACGCAAGGACGTGCGATCCAGCTCCTCGTCGTTCCGATCGAGCTCGATCGCGACGTACTCCTGCGCTCCGACGGAGACGAGTGCGATGCGGCGTTCGACCCCCGCCGCCGGCGCCGTCATCGCCGACGCGCGCAGGCGCGACTCATGCGAGCCCGGACTCCTCGGTGCGCACCAGGATGCACCCACATTCGGGGCAGGACACCACGAGGTCATCCGCCGCTCGCCTGATGTCGTTCAGATCCGTGCTGGGGAGCAGGATGCGGCACCCCTCGCAGGTACCGCGGGTCAACAGGGCGGCACCTGCGCTGTTCTTCGCGCGGCGGTCGTACTCCGCCAGCAAGGCAGGCGACACGGTCTCCGCGACGGCCGCACGATCGCGGGCGAGCTGTGCGCCGAGGTCGGTGGCTGCTGCGACGTCCGCCTTCGCCTGCGCGGTGAGCGCCGACCCCTCGGCGGTCGTCGTGTCGAGGAGCGCCTGCTGCGCGGCGACGGCGGCCTCTGCCTCTTCGAGACGGCCCATGACGTCGAGCTCGGCATCTTCGAGGTCACTCTGTCGGCGGGCGAGGCTGCCGAGCTCGTGCTCGAGCGCCTGCGCGTCCTTCGGATTCGTCGATGCGGCCAGGCGTTCGGCGTCGCGGTTCCGGCGTGCCTCGACGACGGCGACATCCGACTCCAGCCGCTTCAGCTCGGTGCGCACGTCGTCTCTGGTACCCGCGAGTGCGGTCAGCTCGCGGAGCTGGTCCTGACGGATCGCCACGAGCTCGGTGATCCGCTCCGCCTGGCTCGGCTTGGTCTTGGCACGCTCGGCCTGCGCGATGCGCCGGTCGAGGTCGGCGATGTCGAGCAGGGTGCGCTGGTTCTCGGGGCTGGCGTTCACGCTCTCAAATCTAGCCGCTGTCGCGACATCCGCCCATCAGTGCACGTCGCCGTCGACGTAGTACCAGTGCCGGTCCTCGCGCACGAAGCGGCTGCGCTCATGGAGCGAGCCTCTCGTGGCGCGCTGCTGCCAGAACGCCTCGAACTCCACGATGCCCTCGCGGTCGAACGGGCCCCCGGCCTCGCGATCGATCACGAGCAGCCGCCGCCACCGCAGATCCGGTTCGAACTCGATCGTCCCCGGTCTCGTCGTCGGATGCCACGTGCGCAGGAGATGCGCCTCGTCTCGCAGAGAGAACGCGGTGTAGCGCGAACGCATCAGGCGTTCGGCCGTCGGCGCCGTCGCTCCGTGGAGGAGCGGACGGCAGCAACGGCCGTACACGTCGCCGGATGAGCAGGGGCACCGCTCGAGCTCGTCGATCATGACGTCATCCGACGCCATCTCCGCCTCCGATGTCATCCCCTCAGCGTACGCTCGGGGAAAAGGCCAGAAGGAGCACCGTGACCACTCAGCCCGTCGTCCCCTCGTTCACCGCTCACAACGGGTTCGCCCTCCCCGCGATCGGCTTGGGCACGTACGCCCTGAACGGCGATGCCGGGGCCGAATCGGTCAGCGCCGGCATCGGTGCCGGCTACCGGCTCGTCGACACCGCATTCAAC
>NZ_LSJW01000066.1:0-2318 GCF_001557335.1 Microbacterium sp. CCH5-D1 | reverse complement strand
GATCCAGTCGGCGATCAGCACGAACGACGAGGCGACGAAGAAGGAGCTGTACGCAACGATCCAGACCGAGATCGTGCGTGACCTGCCCTACATCCCGCTCGTCATCAACGCGACGCAGACCTTCTACAACACGAAGGACTACACGGGCTGGCCGACGGAGGAAGACCTCTACGCCTTCCCGCCGTCCTGGGGTGCGATCGCGGCAGGCTACGTCCTGACGCAGCTGCAGCCGGTCAAGTAACACGAGAGGAGTCGGGGAAGAAGGAAGTCAGGAAACAGTGACATGAAGTTCTATGCACGAAGAATCGGGTTCTACGCGTTCACGCTCTGGGCCGCGATATCCATCAACTTCTTTCTTCCCCGGCTCATGCCGGGAAACCCCGCCGACATCATGATCGCCAAGATGCAGCGGGCGGGCGGCGACGTCTCAGAGACGACCATCCGCAATATCAGGCTCCTGCTCGGCGGCGACGACTCGTCGCTGTGGGATCAGTACCTCGCGTACTGGGGGCGGATGTTCCAGGGCGACCTCGGCGTCTCGGTGACGAAGTTCCCCACCCCGGTGACGGAGCTCATCGCCGGTGCTCTTCCCTGGACGCTCATCCTCGTCGGCACCGCGACGGTCATCTCCTTCGTCCTCGGCGTCGTGCTCGGGGCCTGGGCCGGCTGGAAGCGCGGTACCTGGGTCGACCATCTGATCCCTGCCACCACCGTCCTGCAGTCGATCCCGTACTTCTGGATGGCGCTGATCCTGGTGGCGGTGTTCGCGGTCGGCCTCGGCTGGTTCCCCATCTTCGGCGGCTACGACGTGTTCGACTTCCCCGACGGCCCCGAGCCGACGTGGGCCTTCTTCAGCGACGCCGTCGCCCACGCCATCCTTCCCGCCGTCACCATCGTGATCAGCTCGGTCGGCGGCTGGATGTTCGGCATGCGCAACATGATGGTCTCGACGCTCGCCGAGGACTATGTGCTCACGGCCGAGGCCAAGGGCCTGCGCCCGCGCCGGGTGCTCACCACCTACGCTGCCCGCAACGCCGCTATCCCCTCGATCGCCGGCTTCTCGATCACGCTCGGTTTCGTGGTGGCCGGCTCCATCGTCATGGAGCAGGTGTTCACCTACCCCGGCATCGGCAAGCTGATGTTCCAGGCCGTGACCAACAACGACTACGCGCTGATGCAGGGGCTGTTCCTCGTCATCACGCTCACGGTGCTCGCCGCCAACTTCATCATGGACCTCGTCTATGGCTTCATCGACCCGAGGGCTCGCCAGAATGTCTGACACGAAGAACCCGCTCCTCACGGAGGAGCCACCAACCGTCGCCCCCGAGGGCACCGTCGCTCTCGCCACACAGCGTCAGGAACGAAAGCGTCGCCGCATCCTGCCCAGCACCTCGCCGAAGTTCATCGTGGGCGTGTGCATCGTGCTGGCGATCGTGCTGTTCGCGATCATCGCGCCGATCTTCTCCCAGAACCCGCGGAGCACGGCCAACCCAGCGCTTCAGCCGCCGTCGGCCGAGCACTGGCTCGGCACGACCAAGCTCGGCAACGACATGTTCGCCCAGCTCGCGACCGGTGCCCAGGGCTCGCTGCTCATCGGCGTGACGGCCGGCAGCATCGCGATCGTCCTCTCCCTCCTGTTCGGTGTGCTCGCCGGCTACCTGGGTGGGTGGCGTGAAGACGGCCTCGCCCTGCTCACGAACGTCATGATCGTGATCCCCGGACTGCCGCTGGTGATGGTCATCGCCTCGTTCGTCCCGCAGCGCAGCTGGCAGCTCGTCGCCTTCGTGCTCGGCATCACCTCCTGGGCCGGGGCGGCGTACGTGCTCCGGCTGCAGACGCGCTCGCTCCGCACACGCGACTACGTCTACGCCTCGAAAGTCGCGGGCGAGCGGTCGTTCCGCGTCATCCTCGTCGAGATCATGCCGAACCTGCTGCCGCTGCTGGCGGCCCAGTTCCTCTTCGCGATCATCTTCGCGATCCTCGGCGAGGCCGGCCTGTCGTACCTCGGCCTCGGACCCAACTCGTCGATCACCTGGGGATCGATCCTCAACGACGCACAGTCGGGGCAGGCGCTCGGACGTGGGGCCTGGTGGTGGTTCGTCCCGCCGGGACTCATGATCGCGCTCCTCGGCGCCGGCCTGTCGCTGATCAACTTCGCCATCGACGAGGTCATCAACCCGAAGCTGCGCAATGCACCCGAAGCCGCGCGCCGCGTGCGCAAGGCCGCCAAGACCAAGGGGGTCACCGCATGAGCGAGCCTGTGCTGACGGCGCGGAATGTGTCGATCGAGTATGAGGTGGATCCGCCGGTGAAGGCCG
>NZ_LSJW01000065.1:0-8040 GCF_001557335.1 Microbacterium sp. CCH5-D1 | reverse complement strand
ACCGCACCGGTCAGGAACGGGGCACCGCCCCACACGTACATCACCGTTCCGAGAGTCGGCGACACCCACGCGACCCACGCCGCACCCGGCAACGGGTACCCCAGGATCATCGAGAACATCATCGAGAACCCGACCACCGGCACCGCGAGGAGCAGCATGATCCAGAACAACCGGCGGAACTGCCCCACGTGATCCCCGTGGCCACCATGCCCGGCGTGCCCCTCGTGCCCGGTGCCGTCGTGCGGTGCAGCGTGGTCCTGGCTCATCGCCGTGTGGTCGTGTTCCGTCGCGGCCTCGCTCGCGTGGTCGTGCTCCGTCGTGGCCGCCGGCGTGTGATTGTGGTGCGCGGTATGATCGGTGCGTTCGTCGTGCTGGCTCATCGGGGACTCCTTGCTCGGATGCGCGCGGGTGACCGGTCGCGTCGGGTGCGGCTCAGACGTCGCTGGTCGGGAGGGCGTAGCCGGCCTCCTCCACCGCGGCCTTCACAGCAGCGGGATCGACCGGTTCGGTGCTGCGGATGGTCACCCGGGAGGTGCCACCCGAGTTGAGATCCACAGTGACAGACTCGACGCCGTCGACAGCGCTCAGTTCTTCGCTGACGCTCGACACGCAATGTGAGCACGTCATACCGTCGACCAGCACCTCGGCTGTCACCGCAGCATCACTAGGTGCGGATGTCTCCGCGCTCGATGGCGCAGCGCAGCATGCGCAACCAGCGTTTGCATCCTTCAGCCCGAGCTCGATGCGATCAGTCATGATGTCTCCTTCAATTAGACAGACGTGTGGTCATGAACGAACCAGGCGGGCAATCGCTTCGTTGGCCTCACGCACCTTCTCGGCCGCGACCGCGCCGCCCTCCGCACTGGCTTCCGCGACACAGTGACTCAGATGGTCACTCAGCAGCGACAACGCCACCGTTTCGAGGGCCTTCGTCGCCGCAGAAACCTGCGTAAGGATGTCGATGCAGTACTTGTCCTCATCGACCATCCGTGCAATACCTCGTACCTGACCTTCGACACGGCTTAAGCGCTTGCGCAGATCCGCTTTGTTATCGTCATAGCCGTTCACACCCTCAGAATACCCCCTAGGGGTATATAACTCAAGGAACAGCGAAGGCAGTCCCGCTACGCCCCATTGCCTCGGGTAACTGGTGCATCACGGATGACGTGGGGTGGCGATCACGGTTGGCAACGAGGGCAGGTCGTACGGCTGCCACCTGCACTACGAAGTGAAGCCCGACAGCGAGTGCGTGAAACCCGCAGACCTTCATGGAGTGCGTCGGCGTGACCTTGCTGCTGTAACGCGATGCCCCGCGAACTGTTCAGCTACCTGGCCAACATCGTGACGGCCGTAGCCGGCGGTGACTCATCAGCCTACTTTGGCGCTACTGCCCTCAGGCTGCCAGAGTCCGTCACGACGTGCCCTGGAGAACATCGGAAGCGGCAAGCGAGTCGCGGGCGGTGGCCTGGTTCGGCGGACGCATAGGTGATGTGTATAGGGTGCGAAATGTGCGTCGAGACCCTCGCTTTCGTAAAGCTCGTGGTGCGGTCGGGGTCATGCTCGCTGCGGTGTTCGCGATCGGCCTAATCGGATGTGCGCCGGATCCGGTCAGCGATTCCTTCCTACGGGGCGAGAACACCGGCTATGTGGCCGCCAACGGCTCAATCGCCGAGATCCCGGTGGCCGAGCGGAGCGAACCCGTGGTCTTCAGCGGCGTAACTGAAACTGGCGATGATTTCGACAGCGCCGACAACTCTGGCAAGGTCACGGTGGTCAATTTCTGGTATGCCGGGTGCGCGCCGTGCCGCGTCGAGGCGAAGGATCTCGAGAGCGTTTGGCAAGAATACGGCGGCGAGGATGTAGCTTTCATCGGCATCAATACCCGCGACCAGGCCGACACTGCCCAAGCATTCTCTGAAGAGTTCGGCATCACCTACCCGAGCCTGATCGACGTGAACACGGCCGAGGCGAAACTCGCTTTCTCCGAAGTCGTGCCGATCCAGGCGACACCGACGACTCTCGTGCTCGACAAACAGGGCCGTGTCGCCGCCCGCATCATCGGACCCATCGACGGCACCTCGATCCTCTCGACACTCGTCAAGGACGCTCTGGCGGAGACACCATGAACGCCGACACCATCATCGGGTCCGGCGCGCTCTGGCTCGCAGTCCCCATCGCGATGCTCGCCGGTCTCGTGTCGTTCCTGTCGCCCTGCGTGCTCCCGCTGGTCCCCGGCTACCTCGGCTTTCTCGGCGGGACAGTCTCACCGAGCTCGAAAGGTGACGCGACAAACGCAGCCGCACCTGAGCGCCGACGACTCGTGTTCGGCGTGCTGCTGTTCATCCTCGGCTTCAGCGTCGTCTTCGTTCTCATCACTGCGCTGGGCGGAACGGCTGGCGTGTTCTTCCTACACTGGGGAGACCTGGTCACACGCATCCTCGGGCTCGTCGTCGTCCTCATGGGGCTCGTCTTCCTCGGGTTATTCAGTTTCGCCCAGAGGGAGGTCCGCTTCCACGTCAGCTCACGGGCCGGGATCGTAGGGGCGCCGCTACTCGGAGTGGCACTCGGTATCGGCTGGGCGCCATGCATGGGACCTACATTGGCCGCGATCATCGCGCTTTCATTCAACGCCGGCGACCCTGTCCGGGCCGGCTTCCTTGGCCTCGCGTATTCGCTTGGCCTCGGCATCCCGTTCCTTCTGGTCGCACTCGGGTTCGGTTGGGCGGCGAAGACGGTCGAGTTTCTCCGTCGTCACATCCGGGTGGTGAACGTCTGCGGCGGCATCCTGCTGATCGCCCTCGGCATCCTGATGGTGACCGGGCTGTGGACCGACATCATGTCGCGGCTGACGGCGGTGATGGGCAGCGTCATCCTCCCACTCTGAGACCTGGAGCGGGATGTCGCGCGCAACGACTAGAGCCGCCGCCGGGCTCGTTAACCGCTCACTGTCGTTCTAACGCCGAGGACGTTGCAGGTCGGCCTTCACCGCCCAATCCACACGCTCGGGAAGACACTCTAGGAACCGCTGCCCTGTGGATGGCCATGTCAGCGTTCCCGCCGTAAACGATCGTTTCCGGCGCGGGCATGACCGGAGGGCGCGGGTCCTGCCGTAAGCAGTAGCCGAAACTGGGTCTTCGGGTGGGTCCGGGTCACTAGGGTGGTTCTCATGGCCAGTCTTGTGTACGGGGATGGCGTGGATCCGATTCATATTGAGGATCGGGCGCTCGCGCATATGAAGATCGTTATTGCGACGAAGTTGCGTCGTAATGAGAGCTTCACGTTGTCGTGGAAGCATCCCGAGGGTGATCCGGGGGGGCGTTCGACGATCTGGATTCATCCGTCGATTCCGCTCCGGTTCACTTTCGATGAAGTTGAGCCGCCGCCGATCAGTCTCAGGTGGGTCGAGCAGCTCATGCACACCGCGAATTCGTCGGGCGGGATCACGCTCGTTGATGAAGTGTTGGATGCCCCTGAGATCGAAGCTGCTGCAGACTAGAGCAGATCCCAGCTTCCGGATAGGCCGAGTGTCAACACGGCTTGGTCGGAGTCCAGCGTCACGTGTTCTTCGGTGATGATCACGTGACTGTGGGGCGTGACCAGGGAGCGGACGAGTCGATCTCCTGCGGCTTCGAAGCGCACCACTCTTCCCGTGCTAGCGGCCGCCGCTTCGAGATCGTCGCAGAGCTGTTCCGCGTCCTGCGTCGGGGAGAGGATGAAACTTGCCCCGTCGATGGTGACAAGCGTCTGAAGTGTGGTGCGCTCGCTCATCCGTTCAGGGTACGAGCCGTGCGTTTGGGGATCGAAGGGGCTTGCGCGCTGGGGTCAGGCTGGTGCACTATCCAGATCGCGTTCGAGGCGAGTGCCCTCGGCGGGTTCGGGAGTGAGGTACAGGCCCGTGGGAGAGTTGGCGGCGAAGGCGAGGGCATCGACCCACGCCCGATTGATTGCCGGTTGCCGGCCCCCGAAGTACTTGAATACCAGCGCACTTCCGGAGTGCACCCACACCGTTGTGCGGCCACCGCCCGTACCGGCATCGTCTTTCCATGTGAAGGCGAAGGGCTCACCACGGCGGAGCTTCGCCGAGATGACGAGCTGGAGGTGATTGAGTGCCCTATCTTCGATGTCGACCTTCAGTCCGCCTTCGTAGATGAACTTTCCCATGACGTGCATTCCTCGGTCGTATCGCCACGGACACCTCTGCAAGCAGGCGAGACGAAGGGAATCGTCGTGCCGTGAATCTTCATTCTCTCACCGATCCTTGACGGCTAGTGTTCGCGTCCGACCAAGACGCTCACCGGCCGCGTTGGCGTGTTTTGACTCTCCGGCGCCCTGGCCCCCGTTGTCTCCGCGGTGCGGGAGACCCGCACGCGAAATAGTGAGACGCAAGCACCGAGTGCCGAGCAGAGAAGTATCCGGTGCCCGCGGGGGCGTGGGCACCGGATACGAGGGAGCGAGATTTGTTAGTTGTCGGACAGTGCGTCCTTGACGTTCTCGCCAGCCTTCTTCGCGCTGGCCTTGGCCTGGTCGGCGTGGCCGTCTGCTGTGGTCGACTTGTCGTTGGTTGCTTTGCCGACAGATTCCTTGGCTTTGCCTTTCAGATCTTCGGCAGTGTTCTTGATGTCATCTCCGATACCCATCGGATTCTCCTTTCAGTGGGGCTGACGACGGGGAGTTGTCAGCGGTCGGTGTGGGTGTCGCCCTCGAGCTCGATCTCTTCCTTGCGGACCTCTGCGCTGACCTGCTCAGTGTCGGTCTTGGTTTCTGTGCCGATGCGGACACGCTCGACCGGCACCGTCTCCTTCTCGACCACGGGGCGCTCCTCCGTGAGGACGACCTCGTGCTCTTCCTCGCTGATGTCCGGACCATCCAGGGCGTCTTCGACGTTCGCCTCCGTGATGGGTTCACGCTCGAGACGAACCTCTTCGTGGCTGACGGGGACCGTGACGGTCTCCTGCTCGGTGACGACGTACTTGCGGAGGCGGGCTCGGCCGGTCTCGACGCGCTCCGTGCCGACGTGCAGCTGCTCCTCGGACCGAGTCATCGCGTCGTCGGTCGTCGGTCCGGAGGTGTCGTAGCCGTCGGTCGATGCCACATCCCGGTCCGCGGGTGCGTTGGCGACGGGAGCGGCGCCGGTTCCGTAGTAGGTGTACAGCTCGTCCTGTTCGTTGTCGGTGAGGTCGGTGCCAGCATCGATGCGAGGTGCGTCCTTGACGAAGTCTTTCGCGTACGGGACTCGGAGATCTCCGTCGACGGGGTCGGCCTGGTCGAGCGGGACGAACGATTCCGAGGTTCCGAACAAGCCCGTCGCTACGGTTGCCCAGTTCGGCCGACCGCTGGTGGGGTCGACATAGATCTGGCCGACCTTTCCGATCTTGTTGCCGTCAGTGTCCGTGACGGTGGCCCCGATGAGGCTGGCGATGTTCTGTTCGCTGATCATTGGTGTTGCCTTTCGTTCGGTCGTGCGGGTGGTGGGTGGTTGAGGAAGTCGGTGTGTCAGGGGCGACGACGGCAGGGGTTACCGGCCAAGTCCCACGCGGTCGACCCTGCGGTGGTACCGCATCCCCGCAAGGCCGCCGAGGACCGCGCCGATGAGGG
The DNA here is from genome assembly GCF_001557335.1 of Microbacterium sp. CCH5-D1. Taxonomy (NCBI): domain Bacteria; kingdom Bacillati; phylum Actinomycetota; class Actinomycetes; order Micrococcales; family Microbacteriaceae; genus Microbacterium; species Microbacterium sp. CCH5-D1. The sequence continues at coordinate 2,445 of NZ_LSJW01000065.1, read as the reverse complement.
CGACCACAGCGGCACCGAGGGCGGTGAGGATGCCGGTGAGAGTGGCTGTCTCGGGGGTGACGGGGATGCGCGGGAAGCTCTGCAGGTTGGCGAGGATGTCCCACTGGGAACCGGCTATCGCGGTGACGATGGCGAGGATGATCGCGATCACGATCGCCCACAGCCACACCGCGACACCCTGCTTGACTCCACTGAAGCGGGCCATCCGTCCGGCGACGTAGCCCCGGCGTAGTAGGCGATGAGCAGGACGAGTCCGATCGCGATGGCGCTAATGATGCCGGTCGCGCCGACGTTCTCTGTCGCGGCGTCGGCGGCCTCCTCTGGGGTGGTGCCGTTGCCGAGCCCGACAGCGGCCCCGATCGCGGCGACCAGGGCGGTCAGGAGCACGGTGGTGCCCATGGCGGTCAGCCATCCGAAGAACGCGGATCCGAATTTGAACCCGCCGAATTCTGCTTTCTCACGCTCGTGGACATCGGTGCGGAGAGTGTGATTCGCATCGACGGGGACGGCTGCGTGAGAGGAGTCCTTGTCGTAGACGGGTGCGCCGGGTTCCCGGGGCTCGTGGGAATCGTTGCTGTTCATACGGCGAAAGTAGGCGCTTTCGGAACGAGCGCAGGAGGTGGTTGCCTCCGGGGTTCGAGGCGCGTACCGTATGCAAGCTTACTAAGTAAGCCTCTGTGTGCTCGGCCTGAATACACTGTAAGTCTGTTCGGAGCAAGGGTCCTGACCGAGGCGGGGGAGACGGTCTAGAACGGGTTCCACCGACTGTTCGGTCGGTCCGCGAGAGGAGCACTAATGTCGGACAACTATGAGACGGCCAGCCCGAGCGGCTCGGGCGTGAACGCCCCCGGTTCTTCGGGCAAGGTGGATGCTGTCAAGCAGGAAGCCACCGATCTGAAGGACACGGCGGCAACTCAGGCGAAGGATGTTCTTGGCACCGCCAAGGATGAGGCTGCGACCGTCGTGGGGGAGGCGAAGACGCAGGCGAAGGAGCTGTATGCGCAGACGCAGCGGGAGCTGTCGGAGCAGGCGAACACCCAGCAGCAGCGTCTTGCCGGTGGTCTTCGCTCTGTCAGCGACGAGCTCGGCTCCATGGCCACTAACTCGGAAGGCAGTGGCGTCGCCAGCGATCTGGTCCAGCAGGTGTCGGGGCGTTTGTCTGCTGCCGCAACCTGGCTCGGCGACCGGGACCCTGGTTCTGTGCTCAGGGAGGTCAAGCGCTACGCACGTCGCAAGCCCGGCACGTTCATCCTCGCCGCCGCGATCGGCGGCATCGTTGTGGGGCGCCTCACCCGCGCCCTCGCCGCGAATGCTTCCGACGATAAAGACGCCGCTCCCGTGCCGGCACCTCCGCAGGTGCACCCTGACCCGTCCGTGCCCGTCCCCGTGGTGAACGACACGGGCGCTGGCACGCCCGTGTACTCGCAGGCGGCCGCCAGCCGTCCGGACATTCTGGGGGAGGACGGCTATGACCGACCCGACACCGTCTGAAGCGAAAGCCGCATCCACCTCGATCGGAGATCTCCTCGGGGAAGTGTCCCGCGACATTTCGACGCTGATGCGCCAGGAGGTCGCCCTCGCCAAAGCAGAGTTGAAGGACTCGGCCACGAAGTCTGCCAAGGGTGCGGGCCTGATGGGTGCCGCCGGCTACGGCGCACTGATGGCGGTGTTCTTCCTGTCCGTCGCGCTGTGGTGGGCTCTGGGAACGCTGATGGGTGGCGGCTGGTCCGGCGTTGTCGTCGCGGTCCTGTGGGCACTCATTGCCCTGATCCTGTTCCTGGTCGGGCGCAGCCAGATCAAGCAAGTGAAGGGCGTCCCGCAGACCGTGGACACCCTGAAAGAGATCCCCGAAACGCTGAAGAGAAATGAGGAAAACCGATGAGCGATTCACCCGACGAGATCCGCGCCGACATTGAGCGGACCCGCCACGACCTCGGCATGGACGTGGACGCCCTGGCCGATAAGGTCTCCCCGTCGAAGATCGTGGACCGACAGGTCGAAAAGGTTCGCGGTGCGTTCACGTCCGTCCGTGAGCGTGTGATGGGCGCAGCGGATGACGCCGGCTCGTCGCTGTCGGATGCGGGCTCTCACGCGGGAGATCTGAAAGACCGCGCCGTCGCCAAAGCAGAAGGGAACCCGCTGGCGGTCGGTCTGATCGCCTTCGGCGCCGGCTTGGTCATCGCCTCGCTGATCCCCGCGTCATCGAAGGAGAAGGACCTCGCTGCAACCGTGAAGGAGCAGGCGCAGCCGCTGGTTGACGAGGTCACCGATGCTGCGAAAGAAGTCGGCGATCATCTGAAGGAGCCTCTGCAGGCGTCGGTCGAATCCGTGAAGTCGTCGGCGCAGGACTCCGTCGCCACCGTTAAGGACGAAGTCCAGGGCGCGGCCAGCGACGTGAGAGACCAGGCTCAGCACGCTCGCGAGAACATCTCCGACAGCTGACCC
>NZ_LSJW01000064.1:0-263 GCF_001557335.1 Microbacterium sp. CCH5-D1 | reverse complement strand
GACCGACCCCTACCTCGCCGACGAGCCGACCGGCCCCGTCGACGACGTCGCGCCCTCCGCGGCCGCGGACACCGACGTCGCCCCGGCACCCGCTCCCGCCGCACCGCCGACCCCCGCACCGGCCGCCGCGCCGGCCGCTCGCCGCGGCACGTTCCGCGCCTCTGTCGCGGTCCTGCACACCGATGGCGTGTGGCTGCCTGATGGCAGCCGCGTCGACCTCGAGGAGCCGATCGTGCACGCCGGGCAGATCGCGCTGCTGGCGT
>NZ_LSJW01000063.1:0-34162 GCF_001557335.1 Microbacterium sp. CCH5-D1 | reverse complement strand
GCACCACCCGCCGCTGCCGAGCCACCTGCCGCTGTTCGACATCCTCGAGCTGCGGCACCAAGACGAGCTCGCCGACGTCATCCGGGGAAGCGACGTCCGCGGAATCCTCGCCGGCCACCTGCACTACTCGTCCCACGGCACCTTCGCCGGTGTTCCGGTCAGCGTCGCATCCGCCACCTGCTACACGATGAACGTCGCGCGCCCCGCCGCCGAGGTGAACGGCATGGATGCCGCGCAGGCATTCCAGCTCGTCCACGTGTACGCCGACACCATCACGCACACCGTCGTCCCCGTGACCGGCGCCGAGACCGGCGACTACTTCTCCGCGGACTGGCTCGAACGCATGGCGGAGCTCAGCCCGGAAGGGCGACTCGAGGCCTTCTCCCGCAAACCAGGACGCTGAGCGGCGTAGACTGAGGGGCATCCCCCACCCTTCTCACCCGCCACGACCCACGAGGATGTGACATGGCTTCTGCCGCGCCTACCCTGACCCGTACCGAGACCGATTCGCTCGGGAGCATGGAGATTCCCGTCGACGCGTACTGGGGGATCCATACCGCCCGCGCCGACGCGAACTTCCCGATCACGAAGCGGCCGATCTCCGTGTACCCCGACCTCGTGGTCGGTCTCGCGATGGTCAAGCAGGCGAGTGCGCGTGCGAACCGGGAGATCGGCGTGCTCGATCCGGAGCGGGCTGATCTGATCGATCGCGCAGCGCAGCGCGTGATCGACGGCGAGTTCCATGAGCAGTTCACGGTCGGCGTCATCCAGGGTGGTGCCGGAACCTCGACGAACATGAACGCGAACGAGGTCATCACCAACATCGCGCTCGAGATGGCCGGTCACGAGAAGGGCGACTATGCCTTCCTCTCGCCGATCGATCACACGAACCGCAGCCAGTCCACGAACGACGTGTACCCGACCGCGGTGAAGATCGGCCTCTCGCTGACCCTGCGCTCACTGCTCGAGGAGCTCGACCTGCTGCGGCTGTCCTTCCTGGGCAAGTCGCGCGAATTCCACGATGTGCTGAAGGTCGGTCGCACCCAGCTCCAGGACGCCGTGCCCATGACGCTGGGGCAGGAGTTCAACGGTTTCGCCACGACCCTCGGGTACGACCACACGCGACTCACCGAGAACGCGTCCCTCATGTTCGAGATCAACATGGGCGCGACGGCGATCGGTACGGGGATCACGACCCACCCGGGGTACGCACCCGCCGTCCTCAAGCACCTGCGTGAGATCACCGGTCTCGACCTGCGCACGGCCGGCGACCTCGTCGAGGCCACCAGCGACACCGGGTCGTTCATGTCGTTCTCCTCGACGCTGAAGCGCAACGCGATGAAGCTCTCGAAGATCTGCAACGACCTCCGTCTGCTCTCGTCCGGACCGCAGGCGGGTCTCGGAGAGATCAACCTCCCCGCCATGCAGGCGGGCTCGAGCATCATGCCAGGCAAGGTCAACCCGGTCATCCCGGAGGTCGTGAACCAGGTGGCGTTCGCGGTCGCCGGCGCCGACATGACCGTGACGATGGCGGCAGAGGCAGGACAGTTGCAGCTGAACGCCTTCGAGCCGGTGATCGCGCACTCGATCTTCCAGTCGATCACCTGGATGCGTCAGGCGATGTGGACCCTGCGCGTGAACTGCGTCGACGGCATCACCGCCAACCGTGACCGCCTCGGCGCCATGGTGGGGGCATCCGTTGGCGTCATCACAGCCCTCACGCCCTTCATCGGCTACGCGGCGGCGGCCGCTCTGGCGAAGACGGCGCTGCTGACCAACCGCAGCGTTGCCGACCTCGTGGTCGAAGCCGGTCTGATGTCTCGCGAAGAGGTCGTCAAGCAGCTGTCGCCGGCACGTCTCTCCGGCCTTGAGACGATCACGGCGGCGATCCCGGTGGTGGCGTCGGAAGACCTGATCGAGATCTGACCGTATCGATACGACGAGGGGGACGGATGCGGCGCATCCGTCCCCCTCGTCGTATCGTCCGTGCTCAGTCGGTGATCCGGCAGTGCGTGGTCAACTCGCCGATGCCGTCGATGCCGACGGTCACGGTGGAGTGGTCGCGGAGGAAGATCTGCGGGTCGCGTGAGTATCCGGCACCGCCGGGGCTGCCGGTCGAGATCAGGGTGCCGGGGAGCAGCGTGAGCGACTGCGAGAGGTGGGCGATGAGCTTCGCGACCGACCGGACCATCTGGTCGGTGCTCGCGTCCTGCACGGTGTGGCCGTCCACGACGGTCCAGATGTGGAGGTCCTGCGGGTCTGCCACCTCGTCGGCGGTCACGGCGAAGGGCCCGGTCGGAGTGAATCCGTCGAACGACTTGCAGCGGGACCACTGCGCCTCGGAGAACTGGATGTTCCTGGCCGTGATGTCGTTCACCACCGTGTAGCCCCAGACGTGAGTCAGGGCATCGGCCTCGGCGACGTCCTTGGCGGGGGTGCCGATGAGCACGCCGAGCTCGGCTTCGTAGTCGACGGCTTCGCTCAGAGCGCGCGGCCACGACGTGGTCTGGTCGTGACCGGTGAGCGAGTTCGGCCATAGGGTGAAGACCGTCGGCGCGGCGTCCGTCTTCAACCCCAGCTCGCTCGAGTGGGCGGCGTAGTTGAGGCCGACGGCCAGCACTGCGGGGGGAGTGAGCACCGCGGAGTCGAAGGCCCACCCGTCGAGCGGATGCCGCGGGGCTGAGCCGTTCTCCAGGGCCCCGCGAAGAGCGTCGAGAGCCGATTCTCCTCCCTCGATCAGCTGCTGCAGGGTGGCAGGAGGGTCTGTCAGGAGGTCAGAGACGAGAATGGCGTCCGATCCCTCGACCACGGCGAGAGCCGCGTGGGGGGAGTCAGGACGGCGCAGGTGAGCGAACCGCATGCTCCTACGCTACCGGGTGGGTGCAGGTAGCCGGGTGGAGGGCGTCGCCATATCCGGACCATCGACGTTGTGCCCATAAGCTTTGCCTATGAGTTCCGGAGGACCGACCCAGCCGCAGCAGCCCTCGCCGTATGCTCCTCCGCCCGCGTCGCAGCCGACGTCCGGACCGACACCGCCGCCTCCCTACTCACCCGCTTATCCCGTGGCCTCGACGCCGCCGACCGCTGCGAGGAGGTCTGTCGCGGGCTACGCCTCTCCTCTCGCGCAGCCGACTCCGTACACGCCGCCGGCTCCGGTCGCCCCATCGCCCGCGGAGTCGCTTCCCGCTCTGCCCGTGCCGACGAGGAAGGGCCGCACGATATCGCTCTGGCTCTTCGGCGTGCTCGGTTTCCTGCTGATCGCGCTCGTGGGCTACTTCGTGTGGGCGCTCGGATCCTTCGCCTCCGTGGTCGGTCTGGTCCTCGCGCTCATCCCGCTCACGATCGTGTTCCTCGGCGTCCGGCTGATCGATCGCTGGGAGCCCGAGCCCAAGCGGCTCGTCGCGTTCGCGATCGCCTGGGGTGCGGTGGCCGCGGTCGGGCTCACGCTGCTGGTCGACACGGCGCTCACGCTCCTGCTCGGCATCCGGTCTGAGGAGTTCGGTGCTGTCGTGCAGGCACCTGTCGTGGAGGAGCTCTGGAAGGGCCTCGGCGTCTTCCTCATCTTCCTGCTCGCCCGTCGGGCGTTCGACGGTCCTGTCGACGGCATCGTCTACGGAGCCCTGGTCGGTGCGGGCTTCGCCTTCACCGAGAACATCCAGTACTTCGGGGTGAGCTTGATCGAGGGCGGGGGAGAGCAGCTGACCGTGACCTTCGTCGTGCGCGGACTCCTCTCGCCCTTCGCTCACGCCATGTTCACCGCGATCACCGGTTTCGCGATCGGCATGGTCGCTCGTCGCCACGGCTCGGCGCGGGCTGCGGCCGGGGCCGGAGCACTGGGTCTGGTCGGAGCGATCCTGCTGCACGCGCTCTGGAACGGGGCAGCGACCTTCGCGGACTTCTTCGGGCTCTACTTCACTCTCCAGGTGCCGCTGTTCATCGGTTTCATCCTGGGCATCGTCGCGCTGCGACGGGAGGAGGCGCGACTCACGAGAGCCCGCCTGGAGGACTACGCCGCTGCGGGGTGGTTCACCCCGGAGGAAGTCACGATGCTGGCCACACCCGGCGGACGCAAGGTGGGTCTCGCGTGGGCATCCCAGCTGCGCGGCGACCGGCGTCCGCTGATGCGGGCGTTCATCAAGGACGCGACCGAGCTCGCCTCCGTCCGGCAGCGGGCTATCACGGGACGCGACCCGATGGCCGTCAACGACGAGCGTGCGCTGCTGATCCGCACCAGGGCCACGAGGGCGGCTCTCCTGGCCTACTGACGTGCGGCCGCGGCCGGCGTACTCTTCCGGCAAGGAAGGGCGGTGGCGGATGAGGACGTTCGTCGTGATCCACGGCGGTGGTGACGTCGGCTGGTCGTGGCATCTCGTGGCAGCCGAGCTGCGCAGGCGTGGTCACGCGGTGTTCGCCCCTGACCTGCCCGCCGACGACGACACCCTCACGCTCGAGGACTATGCCGAAGCGGTCGTGGACATCGTCGGTGCACGCCGGGAGGTGACGGTCGTCGGGCACTCCTTCGGGGCGTTCACCGCGCCCCTGGTCGCTGCACAGCTCGCCGCCGATGAGCTCGTCCTGTTCGCTGGCATGATCCCCACGCCGGACGAGTCCCCGAGTCAGTGGTGGGAGAACTCCGGGTACACGGTCGCTTCCGCGTCCCGATCCGCGCAGGACGGAGGGCTGACCGGCAATGCGGATCCGCTCGTCAGCTTCTACAACGGCGTCCCGCGCGCGCTTGCAGAGGAGGCATTGCGGCGCGAGCGCGCGCACCCGTCGCAGGAGGCGATGGAGCGGCCGTGGCCGCTTCGGGAGTGGCCCGACGTGTCGACGCGAGTGGTGGTGTTCTCGGACGACCGCTTCTTCCCCTCCGGGTTCCTGCGCGACCTGGCTGCGACCCGCCTCGGGCTGACCGCGGATGAACTCCCAGGTGGTCACTGCGCGATGCTGAGCCACCCCGTGGAGATCGCAGACCTGCTGTGCGGAGACGCCGGGTGACCGCGGAGCGCGGGCCTGTGGCAAGACTCAGCGCCCGGTGCTGCGGCGATGCCTGCGAGTCTCCCGGGCGCTGAGTTGATCTGTAAACAGGGTGCACCCGGCCCCGCGCGAGTGTCAAGAGCTTCTTCCCCCGGCGCCTCGATGAAGTTGCGAGGTGTTCGCTGTGAGCAGGTGCCGGTGCGTTGACCCGGTCCATCGCGCTCGGGTTTGATGGACGTATGACTGATCGCACAAAGCCTGAGTTCGACGCCCCCACCGGCCCTGCGCCCGCGGACCTCGTCATCCGCGACATCATCGAGGGTGACGGTGCCGAGGCGAAGCCCGGCGACACCGTCACCGTGCACTATGCGGGGGTCGAGTTCGACTCCGGCGAAGAGTTCGACTCCTCCTGGGGTCGTGGTGAGACCATCCAGTTCCCGCTGCGGGGTCTCATCCAGGGCTGGCAGGACGGCATCCCCGGCATGAAGGTGGGTGGCCGCCGCGAGCTGATCATCCCGCCGCACCTGGCCTACGGCCCCGTCGGCGGAGGTCACTTCCTCTCCGGCAAGACCCTGATCTTCATCATCGATCTCGTCGCCGTCGGCTGATCCGGGCTCGCTCAACGAGGCGCCCCGCTCCTTCGGGAGAGGGGCGCCTCGTGCTGTTCGGGAAAAGTTTCTTCATTCAGGGGAATACATGCTTCTGAATGTAAGTTGTCACAGTGGTCGCGGTGAACGCGGCCCCTGTCCCTTGCCGCAGCTGCGGCTGACGTCTCCAGAGGAGAAGCAATGACCAGCATCGACATCCCCGGCTACCGTCCCGGCACCTGGGTCCTGGACCCCTCGCACAGCGAGGTCACCTTCAGTGTCCGTCACATGATGATCTCGAAGGTGCGTGGCACCTTCGGCGTCAAGAGCGCCACCCTGATCGCTCCGGAGAACCCTCTCGAGGCCAAGGTCGAGGCATCCGTCGACGTCACGTCGGTCGACACCAAGGATGAGGGCCGCGACCAGCACCTCCGTTCCGCCGACTTCTTCGACACCGAGAACTTCCCGACCATGGAGTTCGTCTCGACCGGCGCACGCGCCGAGGGCGGCGACCTGTTCGTGGACGGCGACCTCACCATCCGCGGCATCACGAAGCCGGTGACCTTCGAGCTCGACTTCGGCGGATTCGGCAGCGACCCGTGGGGCAACTACAAGGCCGGCGCATCCGCCAAGACGGTCATCAACCGCGAGGACTTCGGCCTGACCTGGAACGCTGCGCTCGAGACCGGCGGCGTTCTCGTCGGCAAGGACGTGACCATCAGCCTCGACCTCCAGGGCGCGCTGCAGCAGGACTGACGCGTCGGATAGAGACCGGAACCCCGGGCCCGTCAGGGCTCGGGGTTCTCTGCGTCGTAGTCGTGGAAACGACGGCTGCGGCGGGCGAGCGTCGCCACCAGAGCGATCACCAGGAAGCCGCCGAGCATGGGCGGGAACCAGAGGCTCGTCAGTGTCGCGAGCGTCCCCGCGTACAGCGCCCCGACGCGGGGGCCGCCGGCGACGACGACGACGAAGAGTCCCTGGAGGCGTCCGCGCATCGCGTCGGGCACGGCGGCCTGCATCATCGTGTTGCGGTAGATCGAGCTGACGTTGTCGGAGGCGCCGGAGAGCGCCAGTGCGATGCACGCGGCGATGATGAGGCCCACGTTCGGCACGGCCTCGCTCGCAGGGGCGGAGAGCGCGCCGATGAGCAGCACGGTGCCGAAGAGCAGGATCGATGCGCCGTAAGCCTCGACGGCTCTCGCGATCCCTCGACCGTGCCAGCGGTACTGCACGACGCGGCCGGAGAACAGACTCGAGGTGAAGGTCCCGACGGCGACCGCGGCCGTCAGGATGCCGGTGGTCAGTGCTCCGCCGCCGAGGAGAACCGTGCCGAGCGCCGGGAACAGCACGAGCGGCTGTCCGAACGTCATCGCGATGATGTCGATGATGTACTGCATGCGGATGTTGCCGGCCCTGCGGAGGAACCGCCAGCCGTCGACCAGAGACTCGAGTCCGGGGCGGACGACCTCGCCCTCCGGGCGCAACGCCGGCAGCGTCCACAGCCCGAGGAACATCGACAGCATCAGCACCACGTCGATCGTGTAGGTCCATCCGTAGCCGGTGAGGGCCACGAGGAGGCCAGCCAGCGCGGGACCCGCCATGACGGTGAGCCCGAAGGCGACGCCGTTGAGTGCCGACGCCGCGGCGAGCTTTTCCCGCGGGATGAGACGCGGGACGATGGCGGTGCGCGTCGCCATGCCCACGGAGTTGGCGGCCGAGTTGATCATGCTCAGGGCGTACAGCCACCAGATCGTCTCCGTGCCCGTCCAGGTGAGCGCGGCCAGGAGCGCTGTGGAGGCGAAGGTGACGGTGGCGGCGATGAGTGCTACCCGGCGCCTGTCGAACGCGTCGGCGAGCATCCCGCCGTACAGGCCGGCGAGGATCATGGGTACCAGTCCGGCGACGGCGATCATGGAGACGGCGAAGGTGTTCTGCGTGAGCTCGAACACGTGCAGCATGACCGTCACGATGGTGAGCTGGCCGCCGATGCCCGCCAGGGTCGAGCCGATCCACATCCGGGCGAATGCGGGGCTGGATGCGAGAGGGGAGAGGTCGATCAGATGACCGCGTCTGGGGGTCACGCTTCGGACTGCTTCTGCACGGTTCGAGACTAGTTGACCACCGCCGACATCCCTTCGGTGCCCGTGTCACCCGAGCGAGCCGACGACTGGTAGACTCGTCAGGTTGCCGTTTGATCGGCCGCGGATAAAGAGAGCCCACGCATCAGGCGTCGGGCGCCGCGCAACAAGCTGAAAGGGGATCGAATCTATGGCACTGGAAGCAGACGTCAAGAAGGCGATCATCGAAGAGTACGCGACGCACCCCGGTGACACCGGATCCCCCGAGGTGCAGGTCGCGATGCTGACGCAGCGCATCAAGGACCTCACCGAGCACCTGAAGGAGCACAAGCACGACCACCACTCGCGTCGTGGTCTGTTCCTGCTCGTGGGTCAGCGCCGTCGTCTGCTCGGCTACCTCCAGGACATCGACATCGCGCGCTACCGCTCGCTGATCGAGCGTCTCGGACTTCGCCGCTAAGGCACCGCGACCCTGCGTTCAATCGCGCAGAACATTCTTGAGAAGGCCGTCCCACGGTGTGGGGCGGCCTTCGTCGTGCCCGCGTGCGTAGCGGTGCCGGTTGCCACCCGCCTGACTTTCCGATAGGAAAGTCATAGAGCTTTCCACCTGGAAAGCGGGGGAGGTCGTCATGGAGCAGAAGCCGATCGAAGGTCAGGACGCTCTGGTGCCCCCGGACCCGGAGACCGCTCGGCGCTATCTCGAGACGGTGGAGGCGGTGGTGGACCGGCGTGACCGTGCCGTCGACCGACGCGCTCTCGCCCGACTGCAGATCGGCAACGCCGTGGTCATGGCGGCGTATTTCGTCGCCTTCGCGCTCGTCCTCCGGCAGGACGACGTGCTGGCGTCGCAGATCGTGCTGTTCACTCTCCTGGTCTGGGGGCAGCTGTCCGCCGGGATGGCGCAGCGCACGGGTATGCAGTGGCGGATGACGCGCTCGCGGTGGCCGCTGCTGCTCGGCGGCGCAGTGATCGTCATCGGTGCCTTCGTGGTGTTCGGGTTCGCTGCTCTGGATACGCGACTTCCCGTCGGGGTGGTGCTCATCCCGGCAGCCATCGTGCTCGTCGGAGTCGGAGGGCATGGCGTCGTGCAGCTCATACGGGCTGCGGGTGACCCGCGTCGTCCGCGTCCGGCTCCCCGGCCGCTGCCGCGTCGGCTTCGTTGGGGCACCGTGCTCGTCGGCGTCGCGTTCGCCGTGCTGACGATGCTCGCGGGATCGCCGGACGACGTGCTGAGGAGCGTCATCACCCTGCTCGTGATGCTGTGCCTCGTGGCGTGGATCGCCGCCTCCGCCTCCGAGCTCGGTCTCCCCGCAGTCGGCGCGTCCTGGCGCTGGCCGCACCTCACCGTCTTCTTCGTCGCCGCCTGCATACCCGTGGGCATCGTCGTGGGATCCGGATCCCTCGGCAACCCAGGAATCGCCGGCGTGTGTGCCGGTGCCGGCGTGATCGCGTCGTTCGTGGCTGTCTCCTTCGTCGCGGGGCACGGCGAACGTGCGTGAGTCCGCCTCCGTCCCGCACCCGCGCACGCGGCTGGACGACAACTTCGCCTCGCCGATCCGGTTCTCCCTCATGGCCGGACTGGGCGACGGGATGGAGCTCGACTTCTCAGCCCTGCGGGAGATGCTGCAGTGCGGCGACTCGCCCCTGAGCAAGGCGATCGCGCACCTGCAGGCCGCCGGGTATGTGGTCGCGCGCAAAGGCACGGTCGGGGGGCGCTCGCGCACCTGGGTGCGTCCGACGAAGGCGGGGCGTGATGCCTTCGCCGCGCACCTTCAGGCACTGCGCGAGATCGTCGCCCTCAGCGGTGGGGCGGAACTGTGACGTCCCTCAGGCGGTCGCGCCGACGAGGTCGGGGTGATGGATCGCCGCGACATCGGGGTGCGCACGAAGCCGAGACTTGAGCGCGTTCTCGCCGTAGGTCGCATGGATCGGATTGCCGGGATCCTCGGTGACTCCGGTCGCTTGCGCAGCGAGGTCAGCGGGGAGCTCGAGCAGTGGCAGCTGCTGATCGAGCGCGGGGTTGAAGAAGAACGGGATCGAGATGCGCTCCTCCGGTGCCCGCGGTGAGATCACACGGTGGTTCGTGGCCTTGAGGTATCCGCCGGTGGCGTACTCCAGCAGCTCGCCGATGTTGACGACGAAGGCGCCGGGCACCGGGGGAGCAGAGACCCACTCACCGTCACGCTCGACCTGGAGTCCGCCCTTGCCGGGCTCGACCCACAGCAGCGTCAGCACACCGGAATCCTTGTGCGCTCCGACGCCCTGCTGCGGTTCCGGCTCGTCCGTGCCCGGGTATCGCACGATCTTGATCAGAGTCGACGGATCGCGGAACGGCTCGTCGAAGTAGGTCTCGTCTGCGCCGAGAGTGACAGCCCAGGCGCGAAGAAGCTTGTGCGCGATCTCGGTCAGGGTGTCGTGCCACTCCGTGACGATCTCCTTCAGCTCCGGCTGGGCTGCGGGCCAGAGGTTGGGGCCGGTGAGCCGGTTGAAGGCGGGGCCGCCGTCGACGGGTTCGCGCTCGGGGCCGATGTCGATCTGCTCGCGCCAGTCGACCTTCCCCTGCGTCCGCTCGCCGCCCACTCGGGTGTACCCGCGGAAATGCGGACTGTTCACGTTCTCGATCGCGAGCTTGTCCTCTTCGGGCAGGGCGAAGAAGTCGAGCGCCGCCTGATGGAGCCGGGCCTCGAGCTCGGGGGAGATCCCGGTGCCGGTGAGGTAGAAGAAACCGACGTCGTGCGTCGCGGCCCGCAGTTCTTCACGGAATCGTGCGGCGGAGTCGGGGCCTTCGTCGAGCTGGGAGAGGTCGAGGACGGGGAGCGAGAGTTCAGCCATGGACCGAGGCTACGTCGCCTGGACGGGGAGGGTGCCCTGTGTTGCAATCCATTACTTCCCGCCGTCGGGGTTCGGAGCACGTCGATCGCGGTGCTAGAGTCATCCTTCGGTAAGGGCCGCCTTACCTCAGTCACCGCAGAGAGTGTTTTCCGTGCTCGCCACTTTTCTCATCGGGCTCCGCGAGGGTCTCGAAGCCGCGCTCGTCGTCGGTATCCTCGTCGCCTACCTCCGTCGTCTCGGCCGGAAGGATGCCCTCCCGAAGATGTGGGCAGGAGTCGGTCTCGCTATCGTCCTGGCGCTCGGCATCGGAGCTGTGCTCACGTTCGGTGCGTACGAACTGACGTTCCAGGCGCAGGAGCTGATCGGCGGAGGTCTCTCGCTGCTCGCCGTGGCCATGGTGACCTGGATGATCTTCTGGATGCAGCGCGCTGGTCGCAGCATGAAGGCCACGCTGGAGGGCGGTATCGATCGCGCCCTCACCGCCGGCGGGCTCTGGGCCCTGATCGCCATCGGCTTCGTGTCGGTCGCGCGCGAGGGTATCGAGACCACGCTGTTGCTGTGGTCGATGGTCCAGTCCTTCGGAGACGCCCCCTCGGCGCTGCTGGGCGCGCTGCTCGGACTGATCGCTGCCGTGATCATCGGCTGGCTGATCTCCCGCGGCGCGCTGCGACTCGATCTCCGCCGCTTCTTCGCCTGGACGGGGGGCTTCCTGGTGATCGTCGCCGCCGGTGTCCTCGCCTACGCGCTCATGGACCTCCAAGAGGCCGGAGCGCTCCCTGGCCCGTTCACCGCTCTGGCCCCGATCGATGCGGTGACCGGGGGCGTGGCCGTCGGATGGGCGGCCTTCCCCTTCGGCTGGGCATTCGACGTGTCGGCGACGATCGCCCCGGGCGGCCCTCTCGCCTCGATCCTGCAGGCGACCATCGGATTCATGCCGGCGATGACCTGGTTGCAGGTCGTCGCCTGGGCCCTCTACATCTCCCTCGTCGGATGGCTGTACATCCGCGGCCTCCGCTCGAGCCGCGCGGCGAAGCCGCAGAGCCCGACGGAGCCTTCATCGACATCTCCCTCCCTCTCACCTCAAGGAGCAGCATGACCACCTCGCACCGGATCCTGGGGGTGCTGGCCGCCACCGGCGCCGCGGCGCTCGTCCTCAGCGGCTGCGTCGCGAAGAGCGATGCACAGGCCACGGCGGCGTTCGACGTCTCGTCGACCGACAGCGACTGCGCCGTGTCGGCGTCGACAGCCGAGAGCGGGACTCTCACCTTCGACGTCAAGAACGACACCGGTCAGGTGACGGAGTTCTACCTTCTGGCCGAGGACGGGCTCCGCATCGTGGGTGAGGTCGAGAACATCGCACCGGCAGCATCGCGCACGTTGACCGTGGTCGCCCAGCCGGGCGACTACTTCACCCTCTGCAAGCCGGGCATGGTCGGCGACGGCGTCGGGAAGACGGCGTTCACCGTCACCGGGGACCGTGTCGCGGTCGACGGGCCCGATGCCGAGCAGAAGCAGAAGGCGGTCGATCTCTACGGTGCCTTCGTCAAGGATCAGGTCGGTCAGCTCGTCCCCGCCGTCGAGGACTTCGTCGCCGCCTACGAGTCCGGCGACGACGAGACCGCCCGCACCCTGTTCCCGCAGACTCGCGCCTTCTACGAGCGCATCGAGCCCGTCGCGGAGGCGCTGGGAGACCTCGACCCGCGCATCGACTACCGCGAGGTCGACGCCGTCGCCGAGAAGCTCGATTGGACGGGCTTCCACCGCATCGAGAAGGATCTGTGGGTGCCTGCGCAGGACGCGCTGAACGCGGACGGTGAGACCCCTGCGTGGCAGGACTGGGCGCCGTCGACACCGGAAGAGCGTGCCGATTACGGCGACCTGCTGCTCGCCGACGTGCAGGAGCTGTACGACTACGTGCACTCCGACGACTTCACCACCGCGCTCGACGACCAGGGCATCGGCGGCATCTCCAACGGAGCGATCGCGTTGCTCGATGAGGTCGCGACCGGCAAGATCTCCGGCGAGGAGGACTGGTGGTCCGGCACGGATCTGTACGACTTCGCGGCAAACGTTGAGGGCTCCAAGATGGCGTTCTCGCTCGTGCAGGAGTTCGCCGCCGCACAGGGCGATCAGGGCAAGGAACTGGTCGCCGAGATCGAGTCCGGTTACACCGCCCTCGAGGACTCGCTCGCGACCCACGGTTCGCTCGCAGCCGGATTCGTGGGCTACTCGGAGTTGACCGAGGCCGACAAGCGCGAGTTCACCGATCTGATCAACGCCCTGGCCGAGCCGCTGTCGCAGCTCACCAGCACGGTCCTCGACTGATCAGCGTCGAGTCGGCCCACCGGATACGATCACGGACGTGAACGAGTCAGAAGCGGGTGCCGCGCACGGCGAATCGACGTCGGGCGGGGCATCCACCCCGACCGGACTGAGCAGGCGCGGCCTTCTCGGGCTGGCCATCGGTGGCAGTGTCGCGGGGCTCGCTGTCGGGACCGGCGCCGGCCTCACCGGGGGAGTCGCACTGGGGCGCGCCAGGGCTGCCGATGACGCGCATTCGGCCTACGACTTCTTCGGAGAGCATCAGGCGGGCATCACCACTCCGGTGCAGGACCATCTGCACTTCGCCAGCTTCGACATGATGCCGCGCACCGACCGCGATGACCTGATCTCTCTGCTGCAGGACTGGTCGTATGCGGCCTCGCGCATGGCGCAAGGACTCGAGGTCAGCGCGACCGGCGCGGTCGGCGGACCGGCCGAGGCGCCTCCGGACGATACGGGAGAGGCGCTGGGTCTGCCCGCTGCAGGACTCACGATCACGTTCGGCTTCGGACCCGGTCTCTTCGAGAACGAGGACGGTGACCGGTACGGCATCGCCGCGCAGCGGCCGGCGGGGCTGGAGCGTCTGCCCGCCTTCCTCGGCGACGACCTCGATCCTCAGACCTCTCACGGTGACCTCTGTGTCCAGGCCTGTGCCGACGACCCCCAGGTGGCGGTGCACGCCATCCGCAACCTCAGTCGCATCGCGTTCGGCCGCGCGCGCCTGCGCTGGTCGCAGCTCGGCTTCGGCAAGACGTCGCGCACCACGGCGACGCAGGCGACCCCGCGCAACCTCTTCGGATTCAAGGACGGCACCGCGAACATCCTCGCCGACGACACCGAGGCGCTGAGGGATCACGTCTGGGTCGCCGCGAAGGACGAGCCGGCGTGGCTGGCCGGTGGCTCCTATCTCGTGGCCCGGAAGATCGCGATGCTCATCGAGACCTGGGACCGGGTGCGGCTCTCCGAGCAGGACACGATCATCGGCCGCGACAAGGGCGAGGGTGCACCGCTCTCCGGCGGCGATGAGTTCACCGCTCCGGACTTCCACGGCAAGGCGATCGACGCCGACAGTCACGTGAGCCTCGCGCACCCGGAACACAACGACGGCATCCGCATCCTCCGCCGCGGCTACAACTACGTCGACGGCAACAACGAGCTCGGTCGGCTCGACGCCGGGCTGTTCTTCCTCTCGTATCAGCGCGACCCCGCGCAGTTCATCGCGTTGCAGCGGCGGTTGTCGACCGACCTCATGAACGAGTACATCCGCCATGTCGGTTCGGGCGTCTGGGCGGTGCCGGCGGGCGCGAAGCCGGGGTCCTACGTGGGAGCCGCGCTGTTCGCCTGAGCTGTCACGGCTCGCGTGTGCTCGTGAGCGTCTCCACCGCGAACGCAGCGATGGCATCGGCGCCGAAGTGATCGTCGGCCGTGATGGTCACCACGGCGTCGTCGAGGAAGATGAGCAGTTGGCCGTAGGCGCCGTGAAGTCTCCACGCCGGCCCGGGGCCGCCCCATCCTGCAAGGGCGTAGCGATCGTAGTCCGCGCTCTCGCCGGCGACCCGCCATTGCGTGTGCATCGCGTCGGTCCATTCTGGGGCGATCAGCTGTCGGCCCTCCCACGCGCCGCGTTCCCTGATGAACAGGCCGAGGCGCGCCAGCTCATCGGTGCGCAGGGGCAGGCCCCCTCCCGCGGCGATGCGACCCTGAGGGCTGCGCTCCCATTCCACGTCATCGATGCCGAGCGGTCGGAACAGTCGGGCGTCGAGGTATTCGCCCACATCTCCGACGCGCGCGGCGAGCGCGGCCATGGCGGTGTACGTGCTCGCGTTCGAGTACTGGAACGAGCGTCCGCTCGACGGGCGTCGCAGGAACTCGCGGGCCAGGTCCGGCCAGTCCGTCAGCAGCGTCTCGGACCACGGCAGATCGATCCCGCTGGTCATCGAGAGCAGATCCCGCAGCGTGACGTCCTCGACGCCATCTCCCAGCTCGAAGTCGGGGAGGTAGATGCCGACGGGCACGTCGAGCGACACCGCGCCCTCGTCGGCTGCCATTCCCGCAGCCAGAACGCAGACACCTTTCGCGATGGAGTGGACGTCCTCCCGCACGTCGTCGGTCCAGCGATGTTCAGCGGTCTCGGTGGCGACGCGGACGTGCAGCCCGTGAGCGCCGAAGTCCGTCTCCTCGATGCGTTCGACGATGCGGTCTCGGACGGTCTGTGCGCGGCTCACGCCTTCGAGGCTATCGCCCTGGCTGGCGGGGGCGTCGTGAGCCCGTCGGGTCGTTCCGGCGCCCCTCCTTGGAGGCGAGCGCCGGGTCGGCGAACAGCCACCCTGGCCGGGGTTCCACCAGGGGGCGGAAGACCCACCTGACCGGCTTCGTCGCCAGCGCGAGGGCGATCAGCACCGACGCCACGGTGACGAGGGGGAGCCAGATCCAGGTCGGCTCGAGGCTCTGCAGGACCCCGCTCTCGCGGAAGGGGTACAGCACGAACGAATGCAGCAGGAACACGTACATCGTGTACTGGCCGAATGTCGTCCACCAGTGGGCGCCCCGCGGGATGAGGGCGAAGAAGGCGGCGCTGAGCACGACGGCGAGCACCATCAGGAGTATCCGCACCCCGCCGGCCCACCACTGCTCCCCGCCCAGATCGGCATAGGAGTCCTCGTAGAAGAGCCAGTGCCGCAGATCGGCCGCCTGCCACAGCGGAAGCCAGTTCCAGGCGGCCCAACCGGCCAGTGCGAAGATCGCGACGGCGCCGCCGCGGATCCACCAGGGACGGAAGTCGAGGAGACGGAACCTGTCCACGATGTCGTGCTCGCGCAGCCACCAGCCCAGAGTGAAGAAGGGAAGGAGCCCCAGGGTGCGGGACAGCGAGAACGTGCTGTCGACGTTCGGCAGGTATCCCACGCCGACCGAGATCACCACTGTCCACAGCAGCGGCCACCGAAGCAGCGCGAGGTACGGGAGCACGAGCCGGAAGATCCCGAGTGCGAGGAGGAACCACAGCGTCCAGCTCGGCTTCGTGATGTTCGGATCGACCTGTCCCTCGACGAGCCACTTGGTGAGTGTCCACAGCGTCTCGAAGATGACGTAGGGGAGCAGGATGTCCGTGATCACCCTGGCCATCTGCGTCTTGGAGGGGGAGCCGGACTTCGAGAAGTAGCCGGAGATGATGGCGAACGCCGGCATGTGGAACGCGTACAGCGCCAGGTAGAACGCGAAGGCGATGTCGGAGTCGTACGTCAGGCGCTGGATCGCGTGACCGAGCACGACGAGCACGATGCAGACGTATCGTGCGTTGTCCCAGAACGGCACACGCCTCCGCCTGCGGGGGACCGATCCTGTGGTGGGCCCTGAGACGTCGGCGCCGGCACTGCTCATCGTTCGAGGCTACAGGCCGGGAATAAAGTTGATGGGAGCGCGTTGACACAGATACATTCAAATGAATAGAACGGGATGCGAGTCGTCCGGTTCGGAGACACGGAGCAATCATGAGCGAGCAGTCAGGCGCGCAGGCGATGCAGTTCGGCATCATGTCGGTCAGCGACATCACCCGCGATCCCACCACGGGAATCACCCCCAGCGAGCAGGAGCGCATCAAGGCGACGACGGCGATCGCCGTGCACGCCGAAGAGGTCGGACTCGACGTCTTCGCGATCGGCGAGCACCACAACCCGCCGTTCTGGTCCTCCAGCCCCACGACCTTCCTGGCGGCACTGGCCGCGCAGACCGAGCGCCTCATCGTCTCCACGTCGACGACGCTCATCACCACGAACGACCCTGTGCGCATCGCCGAGGAGTACGCGATGCTGCAGCACGTGTCCGACGGCCGCATGGACCTCATGCTCGGCCGCGGCAACACCGGCCCGGTGTACCCGTGGTTCGGGCAGGACATCCGTCAAGGTCTGCCGCTCGCGATCGAGAACTACGCCCTGCTGCACAAGCTGTGGCGTGACGACGTCGTCGACTGGGAGGGCAAGTTCCGCACCCCGTTGCAGGGCTTCACCTCGACGCCCCGTCCGCTCGACGGCATCGCCCCGTTCGTGTGGCACGGCTCCATCCGCACCCCGGAGATCGCGGAGCAGGCCGCCTACTACGGAGACGGGTTCTTCGCGAACAACATCTTCTGGCCGAAGGAGCACTACCAGCGGCTCATCGAGCTGTACCGTCAGCGCTTCGAGCACTACGGCCACGGCACGCGCGAGCAGGCGATAGTGGGACTCGGCGGCCAGGTGTTCATGGCCGCGAAGTCGCAGGACGCGGTGAACCAGTTCCGCCCGTACTTCGACAACGCGCCGGTGTACGGTCACGGTCCGAGCATGGAGGACTTCACGGAGATGACCCCGCTGACGGTGGGCTCTCCGCAGCAGGTGATCGACCGCTACGCCGGCATGCGCGAGCACTATGGCGACTACCAGCGCCAGCTGTTCCTCATCGACCACGCTGGTCTGCCGTTGAAGACGGTCCTCGAGCAGCTCGACATCCTCGGTTCCGAGGTCGTCCCCGTGCTGCGCAAGGAGCTGGCGAAGGACCGCCCCGCATCCGTGCCGGACGCGCCGACCCATGCCGCGCGCGTCAGGGCCGAGTTCGGTGACGGGCCGACCCGTCAGGCGCGCCCCGGTGCGAACCGCGGAGACAACCTCACCGGGGACTCGCCCTACCAGGACACCCCGGCGCCCGCGGGTGCTGCCTTCGGACTCGGCCGGAAGGAGGCCTGACATGACCACGCGTCGTATCGCCGTCGTCTCGGCGGGATTGTCGAACCCGTCGTCCACCAGGATGCTCGCCGATCGCCTCGCGGCCGAGACCGTGAAAGCCCTCGCCGCACACGACATCGAGGCTAGCGTCGACGTGATCGAGCTGCGCGACTATGCGCACGACATCACGAACAACATGCTCACCGGCTTCGCGCCGCCGGCGCTCGAGACGGCGATCAACACCGTGGTCTCCGCCGATGCGCTGATCGCTGTGACGCCGATCTTCTCGACGAGCTACTCGGGCCTGTTCAAGTCGTTCATCGACGTGCTCGACCCGGACGCCCTCACCGGGAAGCCCGTGCTCATCGGGGCGAACGCGGGCACCGCCAGGCACTCGCTGGCGATCGACTACGCGATCCGCCCGCTGTTCGCGTACCTCCACGCCGAGGCCGTCTCGACCGGAGTGTTCGCGGCATCAAGCGATTGGGGCGGCGCGGGCGACGACGTCGCTCCGCTCGCCAAGCGTGTGGAGAAGGGGGCGAAGGAGCTCGCGGAGGCGATCGCACGTCGCGGAGCCTCCGAGACGGTCGATCCCTACGACCCTGCCACGTACCTGGGTGAAGGGCGCTCGTTCGGCCACATGCTCGGCGGTCTGGCGGGCGAGTGAGTCGCGCATGACGCCATCGACGATGTCCGAGGGATGTCGTACGGTGGCGTCATGCCAACGCACCCCGCCATCGTCGCGCTCCAGGACCGACTGACCGGAACCCTCGTCCTTCCCGCAGACACGGCGTACGCCGCGGCGCGTCGACCGTGGAACCTCGCGATCGAGCAGCATCCAGATGCGGTCGCGACGCCCGCCGACGTCGACGACCTCCGTGTGCTCCTGCGCGCAGCACGGGAAGCGGGGACGAGCCTCGCGATCCAGCCGAGCGGCCACGGCGCATCCGGCGACCTGAGTGGTGCCGTCCTGGTGCGCATGAGCGCATTCGACGACCTGTCCCTCGACCTCGAGAGCGGGGTCGCGACCGTCGGCGCCGGCGTGCGCTGGGGCGCGGTCGTCGAGGCGCTGGAGGGAACCGGCTGGGTCGCGCCGGCCGGCACCAGCCCTGTCGTCAGCGTGGCCGGGTACACACTGGGCGGCGGGCACTCCTGGTTCAGCCGCACGGGCGGTCTCGGCTCCGACAACCTGCGCGCGGCATGGGTGCTCCGCCCTGACGGCACGCATGAGCGCATCGACGATGACACCGACAGTGACCTCATGTGGGCATTGCGCGGAGCCGGAGGCCTGGTGGGGATCGTGACCGCGCTCGAGATCGAGCTCGTGCCGGCACCGGACATCTGGGGCGCCAACCTCACCTTCGATGTCGTCGACGCTCCCGCGGTCGTCCGTGCGGTCCGCGACCTCGCCGCATCAGCAGCCGCGACGCTCAACGTGTTCGTCAACTCGATGCGCATGCCGGATGCGCCGGAGCTGCCGGAGCAGATCAGGGGACGCAGCTTCCTCACCGTCCAGGTGCTGTCGACCGATGGGCCGCAGGACGAACTGGTCGACACGGTGCGTAGAGCAGGGGAGGTGCGCAGGGAGATCACCGGTCCGACTTCGCCCGCTGCACTGGCCGCCGCCTCGAACGAGCCCACGGAGCCGACCCCTGGCCGGGGTGCTTCGATGGCTCTGAGCATCCTCGACGACGAGACGATCGATGCCCTCCTCGAGTTCAGGGAGCTCCCGGAGCACTGGCCGATCATGGGCATCGACCTCCGCATGCTCGGCGGTGCCTTGAACGCCCCGCGCCGCTCGGGCTTCGCATCGCTGCAGTCCGTCGGCTGGCTGTTGCACGCTCTCGTCCCGGTCATCCCCGGTGTGCCGACCGAGCCGGGCGACGCGAGTCTCGTGGCGTTCCGCGAGCTCCTGGCGCCGAACGAGGCCCCGCAGACCGTGGCGACCTTCCTCGGCCCTGATCAGTCGCTCGACCGATGCGGCACCGCCGACGATGTCGCCCGACTGCGCAGCGTGCGGTCGCGCGTCGACCCCGAGGGACTGCTCCACGAAGGACGACTGCCGCGCTGACCTAAGCGGTAGGCGGTCCGGGGCGTCTCCAGTCGTACTCGGTCTCCGGTCGTCCCCGTGTGCCGTAGCGTGCGCCCCGTGTCAGCACACCCTCGGCGACCAGATGCTCCAGGTAACGGCGCACCGCGACCCGAGACATGCCGAGTCGCTCGGCTGCCTCCCGCGCCGAGAGCGGTCCGCCGGCGCGCAGTTCCGCGGCGACCCTGTCCAAGGAGGTCGTCGAGAGTCCCTTGGGCAGCGCGATCGTTCCCGTGGAGCGGCCGAGCAGTGCATCGATCTCCGCTTGGGTGGCCTCGCCCTCGGTGGAGCGCGCCTGTTCCCTGTATGCGCGGTACTGTTCCATCCGCTCGCGGAACACGGTGAACGGGAACGGCTTGACGAGATACTGGAACACCCCGAGCGCAGCCATCTGCCGCACCGACTCGGCGTCGCGCACACTGGTGATCGCGATCACGTCCAGCGCTGCGGAGCGTGCTCGGAGCGCACGGAGCACGTCGATACCCGAGCCGTCCGGCATCGTGATGTCGAGCAGTACCAGATCGAATGCGCCGGGTCGATCGAGCACTGCCGTCATCGCGGCGCGGGCGCCCGTGCACTCGCCGGTCACCTCGAAGCCGTCGAGACGGGCAAGGTAGTCGCGGTGCAGTTCGAGCGTGAGTGCGTCGTCGTCGACGATGAGCGTGCGGATCATCGCCGCCGCCGCCCTTGCCGTTCGCCCGCGGCGGGGAGGACGACTCGGAAGGTCGTCGGGGCATCCGTCACCGTCACCGAGCCACCCGCCCCGCTCACCACCGAGCGCACGAGGGCCAGGCCGATGCCGCGCCCTTGCGCATCGGCAGGTTTCGTGGAGAATCCCTGGTCGAACATCCGCTCGCGCACGGCCGGCGCTATTCCGGGACCGCTGTCGGAGACCTCCAGCACGATTCCGTGGCCGTCGTGCGTGCGCAGCGAGACCCGCACCCACCGGTCGTCCGACTCGGCCGCGGCATCCATGGCGTTGTCCACCAGGTTGCCGAGCACGGACACGGCGTCCACGGTCGACAGGGGAGTGCGGGGAGTGTCCGGCTCGATGTGCACCCGCCAGTCGATGCCGCGTTCCTTGGCCTGCGAGGCCTTTCCGAGGAGGAGCGCTCCGACGGCCGGATCGCCGTGGCGTCGCGCGGTCACCTGGTCGACGAGGGATTGGCTCTGACGGGACGTCTCCGTGAGGATCTCGATCGCCTCGTCACGGCGTCCGAGTTCGAGCAGAGCCACCGCGGCGTGCATCCTGTTCCCGTGTTCGTGCGTCTGCGCCCGCAGCGCTTCCCCCAGGGTGCGGATCGATTCGTACGACGACACGGCGTCGCGCAGCTGGCCGGGCGGGAGATCGCCGGCGATTCGGCGGGTCACGCGGCGAGCGATGATCGCGCCACCGGCGCCGAGGGCGACGAGGGCGATCGTGATGCCGAGCGTGAGAGGCAGGCGGCGGATCAGCGTATCGCTGATGGACTCGGTCGTCACCCCTGCGGCGACCCAGCCGATCAGGTCGTCATCCGGCGCGGTGACCGGGACGATGGTCCGTACCGATGGTCCCAGGGTGCCGGTGAACTCCTCGGTGAGCGTGCGCGGCGACGCGGGGATCGTTCCCAGGTAGGTTCCGCCGATCTGGTCGGCGTCGGGGTGGGTGATCCGCGTGCCGTCGGGAGTCATCACCGTGATGAAGTCGAGTCCCGCACCGGCGACCACGGTCAGCGAGTAGGGCTCGAGCACCCGTGTGGCCGCTTCCCGGTCGTCCGAGCTCAGACCGTCGATCACGTCCGGGGAGGCAGCGAGCGAGACGGCAGTGGCGGCCGTGACCCGTTCCGCCTCGGCGCGGATCGATCGTTGCGCCTCCAGCACCAGGAAGCCCGCGACGAGGATGCCGATCACGACGGCGGCGACCAGCAGCACGGCGAACACACGGGAGGCGGTGCTGCGGGTGCGGGAGGGGCGCGCCATCGCTTCCTCCGATCGTCGATGCTCAGGTGCCGTGACCAATACGACCACAACTCGCCCCGATGCGGGAAGTCGAGGACCGTGAACTCTGATCGGCGGCGAAGCAGCCGCCCACCGGACGATGACGTCGATGATCGAGGAGGACGCGATGGCGCTCACAACAGGATTCTCACTGCCGAAGTTCAACTGGCGGCGAGGGAAGCAATCGTGGGACCGGCACACCTGGCTGTATGTGTCGGTGCTCCTGGCGGTCGTGCTCGGTGCGGTCGTCGGTCTCGTCTGGCCCGAGGTGGGACAGGCTTTCGAGCCGCTGGGCAAGGGATTCGTGGCTCTGATCAAGATGATGATCGCCCCGATCATCTTCTGCACGATCGTGGTCGGAGTGGGGTCGATAGCCAAGGCGGCCACCGTCGGCAAGATCGGCGGACTCGCGCTGCTGTACTTCATGGTCATGTCGACCTTCGCCCTCGCGATCGGTCTCGTCGTGGGGAACATCATCCACCCGGGCTCCGGACTCGACATGGCCTCGTCGACGTACGATGCGGTCGAGGCGGAGGCCAAGACGACACAGGAGTTCATCCTCGGCATCATCCCGACCACGTTCTTCTCGGCGTTCACGGGTGAGAGCGTGCTGCAGGTGCTGTTCATCGCGCTCCTCGTCGGCTTCGCCCTGCAGGGGCTCGGCGATCGTGGCGCCCCGATCATGGACGCGGTCAAGCAGCTCCAGAAGCTCGTCTTCCGCATCCTCGGCATGATCCTGTGGCTGGCTCCGCTCGGGGCCTTCGGTGCGATCGCCGCCGTGGTCGGCAAGACCGGTGTCGCCGCGATCTGGAGCCTGGGCACGCTGATGGTCGCCTTCTACATCACCTGCATCCTGTTCATCGTCGTCATCCTCGGGGTGCTGCTGTGGACCGTCACACGGGTGAACATCTTCGCGCTCATGAAGTACCTCGCCAGGGAGTACCTGCTCATCGTCGGAACGTCTTCCTCGGAATCCGCGCTGCCCCGGCTGATCGCGAAGATGGAGTTCGTCGGCGTCTCCAAGCCGGTCGTGGGCATCACCGTTCCGACCGGGTACTCGTTCAACCTCGACGGCACGGCCATCTACCTGACGATGGCTTCGCTGTTCATCGCCACGGGCATGGGCCAGCCGATGACGATCGGCGAGCAGATCGGTCTGCTCGTGTTCATGATCATCGCGAGCAAGGGCGCCGCCGGAGTCACCGGCGCGGGCCTCGCCACCCTCGCCGGCGGCCTCCAGGCATACCGCCCCGACCTGGTGGACGGTGTCGGGGTGATCGTGGGCATCGATCGGTTCATGTCGGAGGGGCGAGCACTCACGAACTTCACCGGCAATGCGGTCGCGACCCTGTTGATCGGCACGTGGACGAAGCAGATCGACCGCGACCGCGTGCGACGCGTGCTCAGCGGGGAGCTGCCCTTCGACGAGTCCCTGCTCGACGGCGTCGATGCGCACGAGCCGGTGGGCAGCGCCCAGGCCGCTGACATGCAGGAGCTCCGCGAAGCGGCGGTCTCCGAGATGGCGGCGAAGGAGGAGCGGGCCCGGCTCCGCGCCGACCGCCGCTGAGACGGAAGTGGGGGATGCGGGAGCCCGGCCGAGCCGGCTCCCGCATCCGCGCGGTCAACCGCTCTTGCGTCGGAACTCGCGCCGCGTCTGCGGGGCGTTCGCACTGTGCACGGCGGAATCGCCGTCGAGGTGTGCCTCGCCCTGCCGGTGGTGCGCGTTCTTCTTCTCGAGCGCTTCCTTGAACTTGCGCTTCATCTCCTCAGAAGAGGAGGCGCCTTCTTCGGTGCTCATGACCCGAGCCTAGGGCACGTGCCCGGGTGGGTCACCCTCTGGAGCGGCGCACGCACAGGTCGATCAGCGCCCCGATCCCGATCGCGAGCACGATGGAGACGGGCACGGCCACGAGCGGACCTCCGGGGACGAGCGTCGCGACAGTTGCGCCCACCGCGGCCTGGTACAGCGCCCACCCGGTCGCAGCGAGACTGACGAGCGCGAGGTAGCGCGGCGGGTGGACACGCGATGCCCCGGCGACCAGATTGATCGCAAGCCGCGCGAACGGCACGAACCTCGCGGTGAACAGCACCGTGGCCATCCCGCCGTCCAAGCGGCGGCGAGCCCAATCCAGAGCCTGGAGCACTCGTGGTGCCCGCATCCACCGCCAGCGCTCGGTGCCAACCGACCACCCGATGAGGTAGCAGCAGGCGTCACCCAGAGCAGCGGCGACGGCGGCACACACGACCACAGCCCACAGGGGCGGGGAGCCCGTCGTGACCGCGATCGCACCGAGGGCGGTCACCGCGACCTCACCGGGCACCACGACGAAGAAGGCGTCCCCCACCACGAGCACGCTCATCAGGACCAGGCTCCAAGGGCCAGCGAGTGAGGCGGTCAGCAGATCCGTCGGCACGTCGCCCACTCTGCCCCCAAAGGGTGAACGGGAACCAAAGAACGGATAGCCGGTGACCCGTTCTCCAGCATCCGGTGAACATCCGGTGCAGAAGGGCGTCTGCGGGCGTCCCCGCTCGTACGGACCGTCATCCTGGGCCTGTGAGAGTAGCGATCGTCACGGAGTCCTTCCTTCCGCACATGAACGGTGTCACCGGCTCGGTGCTGCAGATCCTGCGACACCTCGAACGGCGAGGGCATGAAGCTCATGTCGTCGCGCCCGCGGCCGTCGGCGCACCGTCCGAGATCAGCGGTGCCCCCGTCGAACCGATACCGAGTCTCGCTCTTCCGGGGTACCGGCACGTGAGGGTGGGAACGTCGAGCGCTCACCGCATCGCCACCTCGCTCGCTCGCTTCCAGCCCGATGTCGTGCACCTCGCTTCCCCTTTCGCATTGGGGTGGCGTGGGGTGCTGGCCGCCGAGCGCCTGGAGCTGCCGGCCGTCGCCGCCTATCAGACCGACGTCGCCGCATACACCGAGCGCTATCGGGTCGCGGCGACCACGGGCATCGCCCAGGCTCACATCGCCCGCCTGTATCGACGCGCCACCATCACCCTCGCGCCCTCCGCCGACTCGGCCAGGCAGCTCACCGCGCTGGGTATCGACCGCGTGCGTCGCTGGGGGAGAGGCGTCGACGCCGAGCGGTTCCAGCCGTCGCGACGCGACGGCGCGCTCCGAGTCGGCTGGGGCGCCGACGTCGTCATCGGCTACGTCGGACGTCTCGCGCCGGAGAAGCAGGTCGAAGACCTCGTCGCACTCCGCGGTATCCCCGGCACACGCCTGGTGATCGTGGGGGACGGGCCCAGCAGAGCGAAGGTGCAGGGACTGCTACCCGATGCCCTCTTCCTCGGCCACCTCGACGGGGACGCGCTCGCCGCGGCGATGGCATCTTTCGACCTGTTCGTCCACCCCGGCGAGAGCGAGACATTCGGTCAGACCCTGCAGGAAGCCCATGCGAGCGGTGTCCCCGTGATCGCGACGGGTCGCGGCGGTCCGCTGGGTCTCGTGCGCATGGGCATCGACGGATGGCTCTACCGGCCGGGGGACCTCGACGATCTGCGGGGTCGG
Source organism: Microbacterium sp. CCH5-D1 (assembly GCF_001557335.1). Lineage (NCBI taxonomy): Bacteria > Bacillati > Actinomycetota > Actinomycetes > Micrococcales > Microbacteriaceae > Microbacterium > Microbacterium sp. CCH5-D1. Next base: position 9,089 of record NZ_LSJW01000063.1, on the reverse strand, counting down.
GTGTCCGACCTCGCCGGCGATGCGCGCAAGAGGCGGGCTTTCGGCGAGGCCGGGCGCGAAGCCGTGCAGGAGCGCAGCTGGGAGAAGGTATGCGACCAGCTCCTCGACCACTTCGACGAGGCGAGGACGCTGCATGCGGTGGACTCCCGGGCTCGCGCTCGTCGCCTCGTGCGCCCCGAGCCGCCCGCGACGATCGTCTCCCGTCGGTGGCGGCGGTACGTCGCGCTCGGTGACTCTCTCACGGAAGGGCTCTGCGATCCGGCACCCGATGGTGCGCTGAGAGGATGGGCCGATCGTCTCGCGCTCCTGCTCGCCGCGAGAGGAGGTCTGCACTACGCGAACCTGGCCATCAGGTCCAAGCGCGTCCGAGACGTCGCCGGACTGCAACTGGCCAGGGCACTCGAGCTTCGGCCCGACCTCGTGTCGATCCTGATCGGTGCGAACGACCTCGTGAAGCCCCGCGTCGATGTCACCGCGCTCGCCGCGGAGCTCGAGGACGCCGTGCGCCGGCTGCGGGGAATCGGGGCGGACGTGCTCCTCGTCACGCCCTTTCTCCCCGGCCGTCGCGCTGCGTCGATCTATACGCGGAGGTTCTCCGCCTTCGCCACCGCGTTGAGCGGGATCGCCGCCCGCACCGGCGCGATCCTGATCGATACGGATCTGCACCCCTCGCTGGCCGAGCGCGCGAACTGGGGCGAGGATCTGGTCCACCTGAGCAGCCGGGGCCACCGTTTCCTCGCCTACCGTGGCGCCGAAGTGCTCGGTGTCCCCGATGCCGATGCGCTCGGGGTGCTCGACGCAGCGATGCACGACCATGAGACCATCGGCGCCGGTGTGTGGTGGCGACGGCATGCGCTTCCGTGGGTCTGGCGCCGCCTCAACGGTCGCGCGGCGGGTGACGGGAGGATCGCGAAGCACGATGGCTACGTGTACCTCGGTCGGCCGTCTGCGGCGTTCGCTGCGGTCGTGCCCTGAGACCCCGCTCGCTCAGCGCCGACCCATGCCGTGGTACTGCCAGCCGGCGGCGCGCCACGCGGTCGAGTCGAGGCAGTTGCGGCCGTCCACGATGACCCGGCCCCGTACGAGTGCCCCGGCGTGCTCCGGCGAGAGGTCCCGTCGATACTCATCCCACTCGGTGACGACCACGACGGCATCGGCCTCCCGCAGCGCCTCGTCGCGGTCACGGGCGTAGCCCAGCTGCGGATGCGCTTTGGCCGCGTTGTCGACGGCAGCGGGGTCGGTGACCACGACATCAGCGCCCAGACCGCGAAGACGCACGGCCACGTCGAGGGCCGGTGAGTCCCGGATGTCGTCGCTGAAGGGCTTGAACGCCGCTCCCAGCACGGCGATCCTGCGACCGAACACCAGACCGCCCAGTGCATCCACGACGAGCTGCACGGCTCGATCGCGACGCCGGAGATTGATCGTGTCGACTTCACGCAGGAAGCCGACCGCCTCGCCGCGGCCCAGCTCTTCCGCCCGCGCGGCGAACGCCCTGATGTCCTTGGGCAGACAACCGCCGCCGAATCCGATGCCCGCGCCGAGATAGCGCCGCCCGATCCGTGTGTCATGGCCGAGCGCATCGGCGAGCAGAGCGACATCTGCGCCGGACGCCTCCGCGATCTCCGCCATCGCGTTGATGAAGGAGATCTTCGTGGCGAGGAAGGCGTTCGCCGCTCCCTTGACCAGTTCCGCGGTCGCGAGATCCGTCACCAGGAACGGCACCCCGCTTTCGACGGCGGCACCGTACACGTCACGGAGGATCCAGACCGCGCGCTCGCCGGCGGCATCCGACTCGGCACCCACGACGAGACGGTCCGGTGTCAAGGTGTCGTGCACGGCCCAGCCCTCGCGGAGGAACTCCGGATTCCAGACGAGCGTCGCACCCGTGGGGGAGATGCGAGCGGCGAGCTCGCCTGCGGTGCCGACGGGAACGGTGGATTTGCCGGCCACCACGTCTCCTGGGCGCAGGTGGGGGAGCAGATCGTCGACAGCCGCGTCGACATAGCGGAGATCTGCGGAGTGCGCACCCGGGGCCTGTGGGGTGCCGACAGCGAGGAAGTGCACGTCTGCGCCCCTGGCATCGGCCATCCGCGCGCTGAAGCGGAGCCTTCCGGTCGACAGGCCTTCCGCGATGAGCTCGGCGAGTCGTGGTTCGAAGAACGGCGCAGCGCCCGACGCGAGCGCGGCGACCTTGTCCCGGTCGACGTCGATGCCCACGACGTCGTGTCCCAGGGAGGCCATGGCGGCGGCATGAACGGCTCCGAGATATCCGCAGCCGATGACGGAGAGGCGCATGAACCCACCACAGCGGATGTCCCCCTCGCTTCGGCATCCACGGGGTGAACGTGTCGTGGCCGGTCGATGTCGGATCCGCGTCGCGCGCCGACTCGCAGGATTCGAGGTCCGCGCTGATAGAGTGGATGAGGTTGATGTCTGTCAACCGCACAATTTCATATCGACTCATGGAGCGATCGGCGGAGAAGCTGGTCCCCTGTGGTGGGTTCCTCGGCAGATGTCGGGTGGCTTTCTACTGGTGGCCAGCGCAGGCGAGATTCGCGGGAATGCCCGCGCGCCCGAACCCTTCCGTTCCGCTCCTTTGAACATGCTCGCGCGTCACATGGATTCGCGAGTCTAAACAAAGAAGGAGAGACCTCTTGGAAGGTCCTGAAATCACCGCCACCGAGGCCGTTCTCGACAACGGCCGCTTCGGCACCCGCACCATCCGCTTCGAGACCGGCCGCCTCGCGCAGCAGGCTCAGGGCGCAGTCGCCGCGTACCTCGACGGCGAGACCATGCTCCTCTCGGCCACGAGCGCAGGCAAGCACCCGCGCGAGGGCTTCGACTTCTTCCCGCTGACGGTCGATGTCGAAGAGCGCTCCTACGCCGCCGGCAAGATCCCCGGCTCGTTCTTCCGTCGTGAGGGTCGTCCCTCCACCGAGGCGATCCTCGTCTGCCGTCTCATCGACCGTCCGCTGCGTCCGTCGTTCGTCGACGGCCTGCGTAACGAGGTCCAGGTCGTCATCACCGTGATGTCGATCGCTCCCGGCGAGTTCTACGACGCTCTCGCCATCAACGCCGCATCCGCGTCGACCCAGATCTCGGGTCTCCCGTTCTCTGGCCCCGTCGCCGGTGTGCGCCTCGCGTTCATCCCCGGCCAGGGCGAGCACGCCGACCAGTGGGTCGCGTTCCCGACCGCCGAGCAGGTCGCGGAGGCCGTGTTCGACCTGATCGTCGCCGGTCGTGTCGTCACCAAGGCCGATGGCACCGAAGACGTCGCGATCATGATGGTCGAGGCTGAGGCCACCGAGCACAGCTGGAACCTGATCAAGGCCGGCGCCACCAAGCCGAACGAAGAGATCGTCGCTCAGGGTCTCGAGGCCGCGAAGCCGTTCATCGCTCAGCTCGTGAAGGCTCAGGCCGAGCTCGCCGCCACGGCGTCGAAGGAGCCGGGCGTGTACCCGGTCTTCCCGGCGTACAGCGACGAGGTCTACAGCTTCGTGTCCGAGCGTGCGTTCGCCGAGCTCAGCGACGTCTACCAGATCGCCGACAAGGTCGAGCGTCAGACCGCCGACGACGCGATCAAGGACCGCGTGAAGGCGGAGCTCATCGAGGCCACCGAGGCGGGTTCGCTCCCGGCCGCAGCCCCGCTCGAGTTCTCGGCCGCGTACAAGTCGGTCACCAAGCGGATCGTCCGCGGTCGCATCCTCACCGAGGGCGCTCGTATCGACGGTCGTGGGCTGGCGGACATCCGTCCGCTCGACGCCGAGGTGCAGGTCATCCCGCGCGTGCACGGCTCTGCGATCTTCCAGCGCGGCGAGACCCAGATCCTGGGTGTCACCACGCTGAACATGCTCAAGATGGAGCAGCAGATCGACTCGCTGTCGCCTGTGACGAGCAAGCGTTACATGCACCACTACAACTTCCCGCCGTACTCGACCGGTGAGACCGGCCGTGTCGGTTCGCCGAAGCGTCGCGAGATCGGGCACGGCTTCCTGGCCGAGCGCGCCCTCGTGCCGGTGCTGCCGAGCCGCGAGGAGTTCCCGTACGCGATCCGTCAGGTGTCCGAGGCGCTCAGCTCCAACGGTTCCACCTCGATGGGCTCCGTCTGCGCGTCGACCCTGTCGCTGCTGAACGCGGGTGTGCCGCTGCGCGCTCCCGTCGCCGGTATCGCGATGGGTCTCGTGTCGGACGAGGTCAACGGTGAGACCCGCTACGCGGCTCTGACCGACATCCTGGGTGCGGAGGACGCACTCGGCGACATGGACTTCAAGGTCGCCGGAACCAGCGAGTTCGTCACGGCCATCCAGCTGGACACCAAGCTCGACGGCATCCCGACGCAGGTTCTCGCCGGTGCGCTCACCCAGGCTCGTGAGGCTCGTCTGACGATCCTCAACGTCCTGAACGCTGCGATCGACGCGCCCGACGAGATGGCGCCCACCGCGCCTCGCGTCATCAGCGTGCAGATCCCGGTCGACAAGATCGGCGAGCTGATCGGTCCGAAGGGCAAGACGATCAACGCGATCCAGGATGAGACCGGCGCGCAGATCTCCATCGAGGAGGACGGCACCGTCTACATCGGCGCCACCGACGGCCCGTCGGCTGAGGCCGCTCGTGCCCAGGTCAACGCGATCGCCAACCCCACCAACCCGGAGGTCGGGGAGCAGTTCCTCGGCACCGTCGTGAAGATCGCCACCTTCGGTGCGTTCGTCTCGCTGCTCCCGGGCAAGGACGGCCTCCTGCACGTCACCGAGGTGCGCAAGCTCGCCGGTGGCAAGCGGGTCGAGAACGTCGACGACGTGCTCTCGGTCGGCCAGAAGATCCTCGTGAAGATCACGAAGATCGACGACCGTGGCAAGCTCTCGCTCGAGCCCGTCCTCGACGACGCTCCTGCCGCTGAGGCTGCCCCTGCAGAGGATGCAGCCGCCGAGTAAGCACGACGTTCGAACGGAACCCGGGCCTCTTCGCGAAGAGGGGGCCCGGGTTTCGTCGTCCAGTGGTGTGACCAAATCGTTATCCGGTGTTTCCGCGCCGTTCCCCGGATTGGTCGGGGCGTCCGGGGAATTCGCTTACTCTCGAAGTACGCACCGGGGGGTGCAGGTCCAGCAGGTACGCAGGTCGGCACGCACCGATCGACGCGGGGGTGAGAGAGAATGCGGTTGTTCAGCGTAGGCGCAGGAGCGTCTGAGGAAGGCGCCAAGCAGGGCGTTGCCGAGCATCCGTCCGCGCCCATCCCGATCGTCGGACCGGGGATAGGGGAGTCCATCCGCGTCGCCCTGGGCGAAACGGGTTTCGAGACGTTCCCGCTGATGCTCGGCGCGGCGGAGTTCGGCTGGAACGTCGATCTCGAGACCAGTCACGGCATTCTCGACCGCTATGTGGAGTTCGGCGGAAACGCCATCCACACCGCTGACGGCTTCTCCGGCGGACGCAGCGAGCACATCATCGGGCAGTGGTTGCGGTCGCGCGGTCAGCGCGAGCGCAGTGTCCTGAGCGTCCGCATCGGCGCCCACGCCGACAACCCGGGCCTCGGTTCCGTCAACCTCGTGCGTGCCGTCGAGGGATCGCTGACCCGGCTCGGTGTCGACCGCATCGATGTGCTCTATCTCGATGCCACCCTCGACGCGACGACCAACCTCGAAGACACCTTGGCGACCGTCGAATGGATGACGGATGCCGGGAAGATCGGTTCGGTCGGTGCATTCGGTTTCGCCCCGGAGCGACTCGTGGAAGCACGCATCCTGGCCGCGGCCGGTTACCCGCGCATCCAGGTGATCGACACTCCCTACAACCTGGTCCGCCGTCAGCCGTTCGAGGGTGATCTTCGCCTCGTGGCCGGTGCGCAGAACCTCGCCGTCACGCCGTCGCACGCGCTCGAGCACGGATTCCTGTCGGGTCGGCATCGCAGCAAAGCGCTCACGTCGCGCGGTGTGCGGGGCGAGCAACTGCGTGGTCATCTGAACCGCCGGGGGATCAAGATCCTGCGCGCTCTCGATCAGGTCGCCGAGGAAGTGAGTGCTCCTGTCGCGGCGGTCTCCATCGCCTGGTTGCTCGCTCAGCGCACGATCGCCGCGCCCATCGTCAACGCGTTCGCGAGCGATCACGTCGATGAGCTGATGCAGGGAGCGGGTGTCTCGCTCTCGCGCAGCCAGGTGTCCGATCTCACCCGGGCGGGTAACTGAGCTTCCAGCCGCCCGTGACATAGGGTGGAAGAGAGGTCCGGCGGATGCTGGCGATGAAGCGAGCGATTTGTGACGCACTACATTTATCTGGTCAGACACGGTGAACATCAGGATGCCGAGTACGGGCTCGCAGACGGCCCCCTCTCGCCGAGGGGGCAACGTCAGGCGGAGCTGATCGCGGATCGGCTGTCCGGGCTCCCGCTCGACGCCGTCTGGCATTCCCCGCTGTTGCGCGCGAACGAGACGGCGCGGGCGATCGCGGCTCGTCTGCCGTCGGTGGATCCCGAGCCCACCGCGCTGCTGTTCGACTGCGTCCCGACCGGGATGACGGAGGAGACTCCTTCCGTGTTCGAGCCGTTCTTCGGTTCCGTCACCGAGGCCGAGATCGAGGCGGGGCGGGCGCAGATGTCCGATGCCGTCAATGAGTTCCTGGTGCGCAAGACCGGAGACGTGCACGAGGTGCTCATCACCCACAACTTCGTGATCTCCTGGTTCGTGCGGGAGGTGCTCGCCGCACCGGAGTGGCGGTGGATGACCCTGAACCAGTCCCATTGCGGGCTGACGGTGATCGCTCAGAAGCAAGGGCGGCCGTGGACGCTGCTCACGCACAACGACACCGGCCACCTTCCGGTGGAACTGCGCACCGGGATCCCCGATGCGCTGCTGGTCTGAGCGCCCTGCTCCGACGCGCCTCCGCGGTGTCGCGGAATCCGAGGTGTCTGCCCGCGCGCCCCTGACCGTGCGCTGTCGGCCGCGAAATAGACTGGATGCATGACCACGCAGGTAGCACTCGTCGGCGGAACCGGGAAGCTCGGCACGATCATCGGTGCGGTGATCGATGAGCTCGACGGGTTCGAGGTGAGCCGTGTGCTAACCTCTTCCAGCGATCTCGCGGAGATCGACGGTGCCGACCTGGTCGTCGATGCATCGACGCCGCAGGTGAGCATCGAGGTGGTGCGCGCAGCCGTCGAACGTGGCATCAACGTGCTGGTCGCGACCTCGGGCTGGTCGGCGGAGCGGATCGCGCTCGTACGTCCTCTCGTCGAGGCGGCCGGCACCGGTGCCGTCTTCATCCCGAACTTCTCTCTCGGCTCGGTCCTCGGGTCAGCGCTGGCGGCGGCCGCTGCGCCCTTCTTCGGCTCGGCGGAGATCATCGAAGCGCACCGCGAGACCAAGATCGACTCGCCGAGCGGAACGGCCGTGCGGACCGCGGAACTGATCGCGACCGCGCGCGCGGAGCAGGGGCCCGTCAGCGCACCGCATGCGGACCAGCGTGCCAGGGGGCAGCAGGTCGGCAGTGTGCCCGTCCACTCTCTGCGGCGCCCCGGGGTCGTCGCCAAGCAGGAAGTCATCCTCTCCGGCCCGGGCGAGTCGCTCACCTTCACACACGACACAGTGGACTCGGCTCTCGCCTATGCCCCGGGGATTCGGCTCGCCGTGCCCTTCGCGCTGAAGGCCGACGGCGTGTTCGTGGGTCTTGAGCACATGATCGACATCGGCATCCGATCGTGATGTCGCGTATCGGCGTCGCGTTGATGGCCGCGGCGCTGCTCCTCTATCTCGCCGTCGCGATCTGGCTCGCGGTGATGTTCATCTCGGTCGGCACCGGCGTGTCCATCGGCATGGGGGTCACCCTGCTCGTGCTGGCACCGATCGGAGCATGGGCGCTGGTCCGGGAGATGATGTTCGGCTTCGGCGCCGATCGTCTGGGACGCCTCCTCGATGCGGAGGGCGGGATGCCTCCGGTCGAGACGGAACTGACGCCCAGCGGGAGGATCGCCCGCGCGGATGCCGATCCGCTGATCGCCCGGTACGCCGCAGAAGCGGATACGGCGGGTGACGATTGGCGGGCGCGCTATCGGCTGGGTGTGGTCCAGGACGCGGCGGGCCGCCGGAAAGACGCCAGGGCCAGCATTCGCGAGGCGATCCGGCTCTCGCGCCGCTGACCCTGGTGTCCTGAACGGATTCCGCGCCGCGATCAGGCGAGTGTCGCCTCCAGGGTGATATCGATCCCCGAGAGCGCTTGAGACACCGGGCAGCCCGCCTTGGCTCCGTTCGCGATCTCCTGGAACGCCTCGGGCGTGAGATTCGGGACCGTCGCATTGACGTTGAGGTGGCTGCCGGTGATGCCGACGCCCGGCTTGAACGTGACCGACGCCGTGGTGTTGACGCGCTCCGGCGGAGTGCCGTTCTCGGCGAGCGCGTGGGAGAGCGCCATGCTGAAGCACGATGCATGCGCGGCCGCGATGAGCTCCTCGGGCGTCGTGGTCGTGTCGCTGCCCTCGCTGCGCGCCTTCCAGTTGATCGGGAAGGTGCCGAGATGGGACGACGAGAACGCGACCGTACCCGACCCCTCCATGAGCGATCCGGTCCAGGTGCTGGCGGCTTCGCTGGTGACAGGCATGATTCCTCCGGTTCTCGCACTGCGGGCGCAGCGTCGGCTGGTCGCCAGCCTACCGAGCGGCGGAGGGGCGGGGAACAGCCTCAGGCGGCGGCAGGCCTGCCGATGAGCCCCGCTCGCTGCAGCACGAGGTAGAGCTGGCAGCCCAGGCAGAAGGCGAATGCCGCGTTGAGAAAGGCCGCTACGAAGGCGGCAGCGGTCGCGATCGGCAGAGCCCACGGAACGCCGAGGAGGTGCAGCACGAGACCGATGCCCACCACGAAGAGTCCGACACCCTGCGAGAACCTCGGAGGGCGGGGGTCTTCGAGCTCGGCGGGCGGAGCGAGACGCGGTCGCACCGCTGTGCGGAACAGCGCGCCCCAGGGAGCGGTCCGCGGTGACACCACACCCCACAGGAACAGCGCAGCGGCGACGGCGGTGAGGAGGAAACCGGGATCGAGAGCGCGCTGTGCGAGGGAAGCGGAGGAGATCGCCCACCCCGTCGGCGTGAAGGAGGCATCGGCGAG
>NZ_LSJW01000062.1:0-2889 GCF_001557335.1 Microbacterium sp. CCH5-D1 | reverse complement strand
GAGGGGCACTCCTGGGAAGCAAGCCCCCACGTGCGAGGCTCTGCCGAGACCAACTGCGAATATTGCATCGGCATGGACTTCTGGCCGGGACACACCGATCTCGGCACCCTGCGGCCAGACATCGCCGCGGAATGGGACACTACCCCAGGAGCCAACCGGGGGGACCCCCATCACGTGAGCGCCACCTCCGCCCGGAAAATCAACTGGAGGTGTACTGCTCACGAGCACACCTGGCCCGCCCAGGTGCGCTCCCGCACCACGCAAGAAAGCAAATGCCCCTATTGCAGCGGTAGCCGGGCGATACCGGGTGAAACAGATTTAGCCACTCTTCACCCCGGCCTCGCAGCAGAGTGGGATCACGAACTCAACGACAGCTCCATCACTCCGGAGACAGTCACCCCCGGATCGGACCGTGTCGTCTGGTGGCACGGCCACTGCGACCACAGCTGGGACGCGGCTGTCGGTGACCGTTGCTCAGGACACGGGTGCCCGTACTGCTCCAATCAACGCACCCTCGCCGGTTTCAATGACCTCGCCACCACTCACCCTCATCTCGCCGAACAATGGGACCGCGTCAACTCCAAGTCCGCTTGTGAGGTCACCGCGGGCTCGGATTACCCCGCAGTATGGCGCTGCGCGCTGAGTCACACATGGGAGCTCCCCGTCTGGGGCCGCACGAAGGACAAGACGGGATGCCCCGTGTGTGCGAATCGCGTCGTCCTCGCGGGGTTCAATGACTTGGGGACTCTCGATCCTCATTTGGCTTCGGAATGGGACCGCACCCCAGGAGCGAACGACCGGACACCGTCCGAAGTGACCGTCAGTAGTTCCTATGAAGCCCAATGGCGGTGCGCAGAAAACCACACCTGGCCAGCGACCGTCGCCAACCGACACGCAGGCTCAGGCTGCCCGTCATGCTCCGGCCGGGTCGCTATCCCGGGAGCCACTGACCTCGCGACACGCAGACCCGATATTGCCGCGCAATGGGATCCCAGCAACGACTGCTCACCGAATCAGGTCACGGTCTCCTCCCACGTGAAAGTGTCGTGGATCTGCCACCGCAATCACTCGTGGCCCGCGACAGTCAAAAACCGGACGTCCGGCTGCGGCTGCCCTTACTGCACAGGAAAGCTACCCATCCCAGGGGAGACCGACCTTGCAACCCTGCGACCCGATCTCGCAGCGCAGTGGGACTCCTCTAACGCCCTCTCGCCCACCGAGGTCACCGTGGGATCGGGGAGAAAAGTCACCTGGCACTGTGCCTGCGGGTATACATGGCCATCGAGAGTTCAGACCAGAACCCGCAGGCCTCACGCCCGCTGCCCCGAATGCCGCAAATAGCGACACTCCAGGTTCCAACGCCATCGAGCTCGCACTTGGCAATGCTGACCCCCTCGAGCACGAAGGACAAAGGCTCACGTGTTCGCTGCTCGCCCAAACGCGAGCGAGTCGAGAAGCGCTGAAGGCCTGACCAAGGTCGCACTGCCGACTCGCCGTTCACGTCAGCGTCGCGGATTGTCGAGCGCGTGCGCTTCTCAGAGGAGCTCGCTCACCAGCTGTTCGATGCGACCACGGATATCGTCGCGGATGGGCCGTACGGCGTCGATGCCCTGGCCAGCGGGGTCGTCGAGCTTCCAGTCTTCGTAGCGCTTTCCGGGGAAGAACGGGCAGGCGTCGCCACAACCCATGGTGATCACGACGTCAGAGGCCTGCACCGCCTCGGTGGTGAGGACCTTGGGCTGCTCGGCGGTGATGTCGATACCAAGTTCCTGCATCGCGTCGACGGCGGTGGGGTTGATCTGATCCGCAGGCATGGACCCGGCCGAGCGCACTTCGATACGGTCGCCAGCGATCTCGCGGAGGAACCCGGCCGCCATCTGCGACCGTCCGGCATTGTGAACGCAGACGAAGAGGACGGACGGCTTGACGGTGGTGTCAGTCATGTTTGCTCCTGAATGGGCGGTAGAGGGGTTAGCGGAGAAGGTCGTCGACGAGAACATGGACGCGTGCGGCGATATCGTCACGGATCGCTTCGACGCCTTCGCGAGACGCGAGAGCGGGGTCACCCACCGCCCAGTCGTCGTACCGAACGCCGGGGATGATCGGGCAAACGTCCCCGCAGCCCATCGTGACGACCACATCTGCCGCGCGCACCGCGTCGTCGGTGAGCGGCTTGGGATACCGATCGGCGGCAATGTCACCTTCGATGTCCGTGAGCAATGATCGCACATGGGGGTGGATGACGTCCGCGGGATTCGACCCTGCGGAGCGCGCAACGACCTTGCCGCCGCTGATCTGATTCACGAGTGCTGCGGCGAGCTGGGAGCGTCCGGCGTTCGCGACGCACACAAACAGCACCTGCGGGACGGAAGAGACGCGGTCTCTGGTGAGGTCAGCGAGGCGCTGCCGGGCGAACCTCTCGGTCAAGGGGATCAATGCAGAGGTGACGCGAGCAGTGCGGGCAAGGGACGTGTACGACTCGCGGACGATGGTGAGCACCACGTCCGCGTCAACCTCCGGAATCTCGGCGGCGAGCTCATCGGCAAGATGAGTCACGCGCGCGTCGAAGTCGGGTCGAGTGCTCGCATCCGTGCGCTCAACGCTCCACGGCTCACTCACGGTCGCAGGTGCGAACGAGTTCAGGAGAGCGGTGACCGCGCCTCGGCGGTTCGGGTTGATGCGGTACCAGACCCAGGTGCCACGCCGCTCGGAGACGAGGACATCCACGTCTTTGAGGACTTTCAGGTGGTGCGACACGGTGGGCTGGGAGACGTCGGCCAGTTCGGCCAGGTCGCACACGCACGATTCTCCGCGGGGATCGGAGGCGATGGCCGACAGCATGCGCAGCCTGAGCGGGTCGGACAGCGCTTTTAGCGTCGCTGCGACCGA
>NZ_LSJW01000061.1:0-18154 GCF_001557335.1 Microbacterium sp. CCH5-D1 | reverse complement strand
AACACCCCCCGCACCAGTGCCTGGATCCCGCCCCCCGGTGGGATCGCTACGGCTGTCTACATGGGATGAGACGTGGCACATCCCGATTCATTACGCGACTTCCCGAAAAAACTTCGACAGCCCGAAAAGACGTCGTCGATCTCCGGCCCCGCACATCGCACGCCCGCTGGGCGGTGACAGTGCCCGAAGCCGGGCATCCGCTTGGAGTTCCGACGGAGGGTGGCTTACCTGGGAGATTCGCGAGAGAATGATGAAGTCGCGTGATGAGAGGCGCTCTCCTGCGTCTCTTCCGGTGGAGGCGCAGCTGCGCCCCGCGACAGATGGATGATTGTGCACGAAGAGAACACGACTCACGACGAAACGATCGGCGACGCCGACCTGATCCTCCGCACCCGCTCGGGAGACACGGGGGCGTTCGGTGAACTCTGGCGCCGACACTATCCGTCCGGACTCTCCGTCGCGCGCTCCGTGACCTCGTCGATCGACCCGGACGATCTGGTGCAGGAGTCGTACACGCGCATCTATCAGGCGATCCTCAAAGGCGGCGGCCCCAACGGCTCGTTCCGCGCCTACCTCTTCACGAGCATCCGCAACACGGCCGCAGGGTGGGGGCGCGCGCGCCGCGAGACGGCGATCGACGAACTCGACACCGTCGCCGACCCCGACAGCACCGACCAGGCTGCGAGCGAGGCACTCGACCGCAGCCTCACCGCTCAGGCGTTCCGCAGCCTCCCCTCCCGTTGGCAGGAGGTGCTCTGGTACACCGAGATCGAGCAGATGAAGCCGCAGGAAGTCGGGCCGCTGCTCGGCATGAAGGCCGGCGCCGTGTCGCAGTTGGCCTTCCGCGCCCGCGAAGGCCTGCGTGAAGCGTGGATCCAGGCCCATCTGCGCAGCGCCGAAGACGGCTCAGAGTGCCAGTGGACCATCGAGCACCTGGGCGCGTACTCGCGCGGCAACCTCAGCACTCGCGATCACAAGCGCCTCGAACTGCACCTGGACGAGTGCGCGCGGTGCATGATCGTCGCGGCCGAGGCGAAGGACGTCTCCAAGCGTCTGGCCCTCGTGCTGCTTCCACTCGTCCTCGGCGTCACGGGCGCCGCGGGGTACCTCGCCACGCTCCAGGGCGCCGGCACGCCGATCGTCGCCCTGGCGGCGATGCCGTCCAGCATTCCCGGTGCCGTCTTCGCCGGCGACCCCGGCGCCACGCATGCCGCAACCGGTCTCGCCGCGGCCGGCGGTTCCGGTTCTGGTTCCGGTGCCGGCGGCTCAGCGGGTGGAACGGCCGGCGCTTCGTCAGGAGCCGGATCCGCAGGTGGCATGTTCACCGGTATCGGTGCACTGGTGGGAGTGGGATCCGCCGCTCTGGTCGTGGCCGGTGTCGTCGCCGCCGCCGCGATCGTCCCCGGGCTCGCCGGTGCCGATCCCGCGACGTCGCTTCCGAACGCCGGCGATGAGGACCCGTCCTCGATCTCTGCAGATGTCGGACCCGACGAGACGATGAACCTCGACGAGCCCGTCGTCATCGAACCCCCGGTCACCGTCCCCGACGAGACCCCAGCGCCGCCGGCCGCAGAACCTCAGCCCGGCGCAGATCAGGCGGGCGCACCCGTTCCTGTACCGCCCGCCACCGTCCCGCCCGTCACGGTCCCGCCGGTCATCGTTCCGCCGGTCGTCGTCCCGCCTGTCGATCCCGTGGACCCTGTGGACCCCGTAGATCCTGTGGACCCCGTGGACCCCGTCGACCCGGTGGACCCCGTAGATCCCGTGGACCCCGTCGACCCGGTGGACCCCGTCGACCCCGTGGGTCCGGTCGTCCCCACGGAGGCACCTACGTGGCAGACCGCCACCATCTGGTTCAACGGACTCCAGGTCCACTACAGCATTCCGGTCTCGGGTGTGGCCGGCCAGAGGGTCGAGGCGCTCCTGGACGACAGCACCGGCGGAGGCGACAGCATCCTGCTCGACGAGTCCGGCTTCGGAGTCATCGATCTCCGTCCCACCTTCTGGCAGTTCATCGACGCCGACCTCACGACCGTCACGTTCCGCTACGTCCTCGCATCCGGCACGGGCCCTTCCGCGGTCACCACCCTCCTCGATCTCGAGCCCAACCGCCCCGAGACTCCGGGTGAGGTGGTTCCGGTCGAATCGGCCACAGCGGAGCCCTCCACGACGAGCGACGTTTCCGCGTCGTCTGTGCCGTCCGAGTCTGCTCCGGTCGCTACCGAGCCGGAGGCACCCGCGTCAGACCCGACACCCACACCGGTCGAAGCAGCACCGGCACCGATCGAAGCAGCACCCGCTCCGGTCGAGACGGCCCCCGTCCAGACTCCGCCGGCCGAGACCACGCCCGCAGCAGCGCCCACGGAGGCGCCCGTTGCACCGGCTGAGGAAGCCCCCACCGGCGAATAGACTGGATCCATGTCCTCGGATCCCGCTCCCGTTCCCGGCGTCGACCGTCCGGTGGTCACCGCACTCGACATCGTGCGCGCTGTCGTCCTCATCGTCGCCGTCGCCTCTCTGGCCTTGTGGGGCTTCGCGAGCTGGGATCTTCCGTGGAACATCGTCATCGGTATCGGCGCGCCGGTACTGGTGATCCTGGTGTGGGCTCTCTTCCTCTCGCCGCGACCTGTGCTGCGCGTGCACCCGTTCCTCCGTGCCGCGGTCGAGCTGCTGATCTACGTCGGCGTGACGATCGCCTGGTGGTCGATGGGGCAGGCACTCATCGGCACCGCCTTCGCCCTCGTCGCCGTGGTCGCCGGTGTGCTCAGCGGCCGGCGCGCATTGTCGTGAGATCTCCCTCATGAGTGTGCTCGCGCTCCTTGAGGAGTCCCTCGGAGCGCTCGTCGACACCGATGAGGCGACGCTCGAGGAAGCCAGAGCCGACCGCTCAGGGCACGCTGCCGCCGGCAGACCGCTCGCTGTGATCCATGCGGAGCGGGTCGAGCACGTGCAGCAGACCATGCGCATCGCGACCGCCACCCGCACACCGGTCGTGGTGCGTGGTGCCGGCACGGGTCTCGCCGGTGCCGCGAACGCCGGTACGGGCGAGATCGTCCTCTCCCTGCGCAGGATGACCGCGATCAACGAGATCCGTGCCGACGATCTGCTCGCGGTCGTCGAACCCGGCATCCTCAACGCCGACCTCAACGCCGTGCTCGCGGCTCACGGGCTGTGGTGGCCACCTGACCCCGCCAGCCGCGACATCTCCACGGTGGGTGGGAACATCGCGACAGGTGCCGGAGGGCTGCTCTGCGCCAAGTACGGGGTGGTTCGCGACGCCGTGCTGGGGGTGGACCTGGTGCTCGCCGACGGGCGCCTGCTGCACCTCGGACACCGCAGCGTCAAGGGAGTGACCGGGCTCGATCTCACCGCGTTGGTGGTCGGCTCGGAAGGCACGTTGGGCGTCGTCGTGGGCGCGACCCTCAAGCTCCGCAGGCTCGTCCCCGGGGAGACCTGCACGATCGCCGCGACCTTCTCGGGGGTGCGTCACGCTGCCGCCGCCTCGGCCGCTGTGACAGCCGCCGGCGTGCAGCCAGCCATCATGGAGCTGATGGACGCCGCGAGCCTCGCCGCCGTGCACGCGCTCCTCGCTCTTCCCATCCCGCATCAGGGAACAGCTCAGCTGACCATCCAGACCGATGGTCCGGCCGCCGCGGCCGAAGCGGAGGCGATCGCCACGATCCTGCGCGCCCATGACGGCCTCACTGTCGTCTCACACGACCGCGACGAGGGCGAGCGCCTCCTGGCGGTGCGCCGTTCGATGCATGCAGCGATGGCCTCGCTGGGGACGACGCTGATCGAAGACGTCTCGGTACCACGGAGCGCCATGCCGGCGATGTTCGACGAGATCGCCCGCATCGAACGCGAGTACGACATCGTCATCCCGACGGTGGCACACGCAGGCGACGGCAACCTGCACCCGAACTTCATCTTCGAAGGGACGCAGACACCTCCGCATGTGTGGGCGGCCGCCGACGAACTGTTCCGCGCCGCCATCCGCCTCGGAGGAACCCTCACCGGGGAGCACGGCATCGGGGTGCTCAAGCGCCGCTGGCTCGCCGACGAACTGGGCGACGACCAGTGGCGACTCCAGCGCCAGATCGCCGCGGTCTTCGATCCTCTCGGCATCCTCAACCCAGGGAAGGTCTTCAGCCCCGATGCCTGACATCCACGTGAGCGCGGCCGTGATCGTCGATGAAGCGGGGAGGGTGCTCGTGGTCCGCAAGCAGGGAACGACCATGTTCATGCAGCCCGGCGGCAAGCCGGAATCCGGCGAGTCCCCGGCGCAGACGTTGATCCGCGAGATCGAGGAGGAGCTCGGGGTGGTGCTCGATGAAGCGGCGCTCCGCCCTCTCGGCACGTTCGTCTCCGCCGCAGCGAACGAACCGGGTCACCGTGTCGTCGCCGAGGCCTTCGCGACCTCCATCGATCCCGCGACCGTCGCCGTCCAGGCCGAGCTCGCCGAGCTGCGCTGGATCACGCCCGCAGACGTCGGAACGCTCCCGCTGGCGCCGCTGAGCCTGGAGCACCTGCTCCCGATCGCCTGGCCCGCCCCGGCGAACTGAGTTCACCAGGGCAGGCATCAGGCACGTCTCAGATGCCCTGCCAGGCCGGCTTGTTGGCGAACGTGTACCGGTAGTAGTCGGCGAGCGCGAGACGCGACGCAGCCGCTTCGTCGACGACGATCGTCGCGTGCGGGTGCAGTTGGATCGCCGATCCGGGCAGGATCGCCGACAGCGGGCCCTCGACCGCACCGGCCACAGCCTCTGCCTTGCCCTCGCCGAAGGCGAGCAGCACGAGGTGGCGCGCCTCCAGGATGGTGCCGAGCCCCTGCGTGATGCAGTGCATCGGGACGTCGTCGATCGACTCGAAGAAGCGGGCGTTGTCCTCGCGCGTCTGCTCCGTGAGGGTCTTCACACGCGTACGCGATGCGAAGGAGGAGCCGGGCTCGTTGAACCCGATGTGCCCGTCGGTGCCGATCCCGAGGATCTGCAGGTCGACTCCACCGGCAGCCGCGATGGCCGCGTCGTAGTCCTCACCCGCATGCTGGATGGTGGCCTCCGCGCCGTTCGGCACGTGGATGCGCGCGGGGTCGAGACCGAGCGGCTCGACGACCTCGCGGGTGATGACCGAGCGGTAGCTCTCCGGGTGCGCCGGGTCGATGCCGACGTACTCGTCGAGGGCGAAACCACGCACCTGTGAGACGTCGCGGCCTGCGAGCTGCGTGCGCAGCGCCTGGTAGACCGGCAACGGGGTCGACCCCGTTGCGAGGCCGAGGACCGCGTCGGGACGACGCGCGATCAGCTCCACGATCTCGGTGGCGACCAAAGCGCCTGCGGCCTCGGCATTCTCGACGATGACGACCTCAGCCATGCGGGACGATCTCCTTCTCGGTGGTGGAGGCGCCGACGAGTGCGGCGCCGAATGCGGCAGCGGGGGAACCCGCGGGAAGCAGTTCGATTCTCTCATCCAGGCGGAGCGACCGCATGAACGGCGAGGCCTCCGCGCCGGCATGCAGGGCCGCGCGGAGTCCGTTCTCGAGTCGGTCGCCGAGAGCGGTCAGCCCTCCCCCGATGACCACCCTCTCCACGTCGGCGGAGAGCACGAGAACACGCACTGCGGCGGCGGCCCCGTGATAGAGGTCGTCACGGAGGGAGACAGCATGCGGATCCCCGGCGTCCGCCGCATCGAAGATGTCCCTGATGGGCAGAGTGCCGGGTCGACCCCAGGCCTTGGCCAACGCCCCTCCGCCGCAGAACGTCTCGACGCACCCGTACTGCCCGCAGCCGCACAGGCGCCCTCGCGGATCGACGGAGAGATGACCGACCTCCCCCGCGGTTCCGCGTGCGCCGCGCCAGATCCGTCCGTCGATCACGATCCCGGCAGCGACGCCGGTCCCGAGATTCAGGTAGGCCATGGAACCGGCGACTCCGCTCAGCACCGCAGCGCCGAGGGCCGCGGCCTTCACGTCGTTCTCCACGCGGAACGGGACTCCGAGAGCGAGTTCGGCCCTGACGGCGAGGTCCAGGGACTCCACGCCGAGGTTGACCGCGTGGTCGACACGGCCGGTCTCGGCGTCGACGAGGCCGGGGATGCCGATCCCGACGGAGCCGACGTCGGCAAGGGGGAACCCGTTCTCCTCCGCGAGTGCCTTCACGGCCGTAACGATGCTCTCGACGACCGCGTCATCGCCCCAACCCGTCGGTCGGCGCAGGCGTCCGCGGATGGCCCCAGAGGGGTCCACAGCGACCGCGTCGATCTTCGTGCCGCCGACGTCCAGGCCCACTCGAATCGGCCGACCGGCGCGGTCGGCAGTGCTCGCACCCGTCATCGGATGCTGCTCCCGGCCGTGCCGTCAACGGTGCAGATGACGTTCACGACACTCCCAGCTGTCCCGAGAGCACCATGACCGCAGCTCCGCGCAGGACGATGTCCTCCTGGTGCGTCAAACGCACGACGACGTCTTCGAACACGCCCTCGAGGGTGCGCGCGCGCAACGTCGCGATGGCGGCCTCGATCAAGATGCCGTCGAGCAGCTCCGCCGGACCGGAGATCACCACCTCGGAGAGGTCGAGGGCAGCGACGATCGGAGCGGTCGCGATCGCCATCCGCGTCCCGGCATCGCGGAGGATCTCATCGCGTGCCTCGGGATCAGCGGCGATCGCCGCCTCGAGCCGACTCACGCTGAGCCACGCCTCGAGACAGCCGTCCTTCCCGCACGCGCAGCGAGGGCCCCCGTCGGTACCGACGACGACGTGACCGATCTCTCCCGCGGCGAAGCGGCTGCCCAGCAGAGGCTGGCTGCCGGTGATGAGGCCGGCGCCGACACCCTTGCCGATCTTGATCAGCATGAAGTCGGCCTTCGCCTCGCCGAACGTGTACTCGGCGAGCACCGCCGCGTTGGCGTCGTTGCGGGCGAGGACCGGAAGGTCGAGATCGACGCCGAGCTTCGCCTCCAGCGGGAAGTTCGTCCAGCCGAGGTTGGGAGAGCTCAGGACGAGCCCGTCGGGACGCACGACACCCGGGGTGCCGATGCCGACGCCCAGCAGCGGCTGAGTCGAGGCCTCGACCAGCGTCTGTGCGAGTTCCCGCAGCGCCGCGTATGCCGCCTCCCCGTCGGGGGATTTCGGACGCGGCACCTCGCGCCGCTCCAGCACGTCTCCGTCGAGGCTCAGCACCGCCCCGGTGAAGGCGTCGGGGCCGGAGAGATCGAGGCCGACGATCTGATGGCCGAAGCGATCGATGTCGATGAGGATGGGCGGCTTGCCCGGCCCCACCGCTTCACGGACACCCATCTCGATGACGATCCCGTCGGCGATGAACTCGGCGACCAGGTCGGAGATGGTGACACGGGTGAGGCCCGTCTCCCGGGAGAGGTCGGCGCGACTCATCGCCCCCGAGTGGTACAGCGTCTGCAGCACCAGTGCACGGTTGTGACCGCGCGCATGCTCTGGCAGCACCTTTGATCGCGAGCGCAGGTGGCGCCCCGGGCCGAAGGCGTGCGCATTCGCACCGGCGTACTCTGACGGCGATGCGGAACGCTGTTCATCCGAAACGGACATGTTTGTTAGTAGACCTTACGAACAAAATTTGCGCAACCTCTGCCCGCGGACGCGCTGGCAGGGTTACCGAAACGTTACATTACTTTCGATCGTCGACGACGACCGTGCGTGAGCGCCCGATGAGGCGCTCGACCAGGCCGGCGACGATCTGCTCCCGCGCCTCGATCGTGAGCGGCTTGCCCGGCACGCCGGGACGGCGCTGCTCGGGCTCCGGCCCGTCAAGGGGACGATACCGCACCCCCGCTGCGGCGAGCCGGCGCAGGTGCATCGGCAGACGCCGCTCGAAGTCGGCGTAGGGTCCCGGCTCCCCGCCGTCCCACAGACGCTCCGCGATCGCGGCGAGTCGAGGGAACATCGCGAAGTCGACGCGGTCCCTGGTGGGCAGGTGCTCGCTCCACACGTTCGCCTGCCCGCCCACAGCGCCGTCTTCGACACGCAGGGAGTACGCGCGCTCGATCGTGAGAGGCGGGCCCACTCTGATCGGCTCCTCCTCCGACTCCGACTGCGGGTAGTCGAGGTAGACCTCGAGGTCGGGGCACGCGACGACCTCGATGCCGAGCCGCAGCGCCTCACGCATCGCGGCGGGACCCCGCCACGCGAGGATGCGCACGCCCTCGGGCACGTCGCCTTCGAGGACCTCGTCCCAGGCCAGTGCCGTGCGGCCTCGTCCGCGGACATGCGCGACGAACTGCTCCGTGAACCACGGCTGCACGTCGTGTGCAGACTCGAGTCCGAGTTGTCGCATGCGCTCGGCCGCCGCGGCGCTCTGCTCCCACTCGGTCACCGGCACCTCGTCACCGCCGATGCCTATCCACTCCGAGTCGAACGCATCGCAGAGAGCATCGATCGCGGCGAACCCGAAGGCCAGGGCCTCGTCCGTCGGGGCGAGGGTGCGCGGATTGACCCCGAAGCGCTCCCATGCGGACAGCACAGGCTCTCCGACGTCGACGTTGCCGAGCTCCGGATACGCGGCGAGACCCGCTTGGATGTGTCCGGGCAGCTCGACCTCCGGCACGAGGGTCACGAAACGTTCTCGCGCATAGGCGACGAGCTCTCGCAGCTCCGCTGTCGTGTAGAAGCCCTCGTGCACTCCCGGCTCCACGGTGGACAAGGGGCCGTGTCCGAGCTGGGTGGCTTCCCGTCGCGCGCCCACTTCCGTGAGCCGAGGGAAGCCGGGCACCTCGAAGCGCCACCCCTGATCGTCCGTGAGATGAAGGTGCAGCACGTTCAGGTGATGATCGGCGAGGAGATCGACCAGACGACGGACCTCGTCGACGGTCCGGAAGTGCCTGGCGACGTCGAGCATCGTCCCTCGCCAGCTGTACGCGGGCGCTCCCTCCCACACCCCGGCGGGGATGTGGGCCGATGCAGCGTCCGGATCCCGCAGCTGCCGCAGAGTGGTGGCACCGCGGAACACGCCGGCGGGGCTCGCTCCTCTGATCTCGACTCCGGCTGCACTCACGCTCACCCGGAAGGCCTCGTCACCGACACGTCCTCGCGCCGCGGCCTCAGCGCCGAGGTTCTCGTCGACCATCAGTCGGATCGGCGGGAGTTCGGCGTCGCCCGCGCCGGCGAGACCGCCCAGCCGGGCGGCAGCGGCGACGAGCTCAGGGGCCGAGAGGATCGGCGTGCGCTCCGTCCACGCGAATCCGGAGGCGACCGGATCGATGCGGGCACCGATGTGCGGCACGGTGGCGCGATGCGGCGGGGGCGGCATCCGCAGTGCGCGTCCGGGGGTCCGCCCCGTCGCCTCGCCCTCCGACACCACCGGCACTCCCCCGACAAGTACCTCGATGATCCCGCGCGGCGGTGCGAAGGGGGAGTCGAACGTGGCCCCCGCCTCGACCGTCTCCGGGTCGAAGAGCACGAGGTCGGCGGTCGCTCCCCGCCGGACGACGCCCCGAGGTGCGTCACCCCGGTCGAGTCCCAGCCGATGCGCCGGCGTCCCCGACAGGTGTCGGACGGCCTCCTCCCAGGTGAGGATGCCGAGCTCGCGCACGTAGTGTCCGAGGTACCGCGGGAACGTACCCCGACCACGCGGATGAGGCCGCGCCCCGATCAGGATCCCATCACTGCCTCCCGTGTGCTGCGAGTGACGCATGATCGTCCGGACGTTCTCCTCGTCTCCGATGTGCATGAGGATTCCGGTGGCGGCGGCGTCCTCCACGATCGTGTCGAGCACCACATCGACGGCACGGCGACCGGTCGTGGTCGCGATCTCGGCGATGGTGCGGCCGATCAGACCCGAGAGGGCGGGGTTCACGGTGCCGGAGACCTGGATCTGCGTCCAATCGGCCCTCTCGCCGTGGAATCCGTCGCAGCCGACGTCTTCCAGTTCCACGCGGACGGCCTCCCTGCCCGCTTCGTCGAGCGCGGAGACGGCAGCGAGCAGGTCGCCGGATTCCGCCAGCCTGCTCGGCAGCAGAGCGGAGAGCGTCGTGGCGCCGGGCAGATACGGGTACGTGTCGAGCGTCACGTCGACGCCGTCCTCGATCGCCTCGTCGATCAGGGCCAGGAGCTCATCGGCGCGGCCGCGGTTCGGGGCGAAGTTCATCGTCGCGTGTGTGAGATGCACGGGGCACCCGGTGCGCCGACCGATGTCGAGCGCCTCCCGGTAGGCCTCCAGCGCCGCTCCCCCGTAGCTCCGGGTGTGCGGCGCCCAGTAGCCTCCTCGCTCGGCGACGATGCGGCACAGCGCTTCGAGCTCCGCCGTGTCCGCGTACATCCCCGGCGTGTAGGTGAGGCCGCTCGACATGCCGAAGGCTCCCGCGTCCAGCGCGCGACCCAGGATCTCCCCCATCGCGGTGAGCTCCGCAGTCGTCGCCCGACGGTTCTCGTGGCCGACGACCATCATCCGCAGATTCCCCTGGGGGACGAGGACGGCGGCGTTCGCGACCGCTGCGGCGTCGATCGCCGCGAGCAGGTCGTCCATCGTCCGCCACGGCACGTCGGCCGGAGTTCCGTTCCACCCGGCGATCTGCGCGGGGATGATCGCCGCCGCCGCATCGTCGAGGGGCGCATAGCCCAGGCCGTCCTGACCGAGCACCTCGGTCGTCACGCCCTGGCGGATCTTGGCGTCGTGCGCCGCGCCGCTCAGCACTGCGAGCTCGCTGTGCGCGTGCATGTCGATGAATCCGGGCGCGAGGACGAGTCCCTCTGCCGCGACCTCCACGGCGCCCTCGGGAAGTTCGAGTTCGGGGAGCTCGAGTTCAGGATTCACCGCACCGGCCGGGAGGATAGCCACGACCCTCGCGCCCTCCACCGCGACGTCGGCCACGTACCGGGGCGCCCCCGTCCCGTCGATGACGGTGGCTCCGCGGTACACCCGCACCTGTCCGGCGGCGGCCTTCTCGGCACTCAGAAGCACGTCGCCACCGCCCCGATCACGCGCGGATCGACGGCATCGGGGTCGTCGATCACGGCGACGACCCTCCACTTGTCGAAGGCGGTGCACGGGTGGGAGAGCCCGAGACGGACGACATCGCCCACCGCGACCGTGTCATCGCCCGTGAGGCTCAGGAACGCATGCTGATCGTTCAGCGCCGTGATCTCCCCCCGCAGCCCCTGCGGGATCGGCAGATCCAGGTCGAAGGGCACATCGCGCCGTCCGGCGTCGAGGAGCGCAAGGCCGTCCTCGGGCTGCGACACCACCCGCGACCAGGCGTGCATCCCCGAGCGCAGAGGCGCGGTGCCGACGAGCGGTCCGAACGGAGACATGCGCGAGTAGAAGCCGTCGTCGTGGATCTGGAACGCCCCCGAACGCAGGACGACGTCCACGTCGTCCCCGGCGGCTGCGAGGACGGCGGCCGCCCGATCAGGGAAGGCGCTGCCTCCCGCGCTGAGAATCGGACGGAGACCGTGCGGGTACTCCAGTCGGGCGTGCAGATCCACGAGCGTCTGCAGGTACGCGTCGACGGCGGCGACCGAGGCATCGGAGCGATCGGGACCGAAGGGCCCCTCGTATCCCGCGACGCCGGCGAGGCGCAGCCCGGATGCGTCCGAGACGGCCTTCCCGATCCGCTCGCCCTCCTCCACGCTCCGTGCGCCCGTGCGGCCGTGCGCGCCGCCGAGTTCGACCAAGACATCGAGCGGACGCGCGGCATCGTGCATCCCCCGCGCGAGGATGGCCACTCCCTCGAGAGAGTCCGCCCAGCACAGCACGCGCAGGTCGGGGTCGGCTGCGAGCAGTGCCCCCAGGCGACGCACCGCAGTGAGATCGGTGACCGCGTTCGCGATCAGCACGGTCGCGACGCCCGCGTCGACGGCGACTTCGGCCTGCCAGGGCGTCGCCACGGAGATCCCCCATGCCCCCGCGTCGAGCAGTCGCTGCCAGAGGGCCGGAGCCATCGTGGTCTTGCCGTGTGGTGCGAGGAGCACCCGGCGCTCCCTCGCCCATGCGAAGACGGTCTCCTCGTTGTGCGCGAGGGAGCCCTCGTGCACCGTCAGCACCGGCGTCACCAGGTCGGAGAGATGCAGATCCGCATCCCCCACCTGCGAGAGGCGGAGTCCCGCTGCGTGCGCAGGAAAGCCCTTCGTCCAGGTGCCGAGAACGGGATCCGGAATTTGTAGAGGCATCTAACAATGCTACTAGGCTGGCGGCATGACCGCGAAGATCCGAGTTTCCACCGACGCAGCCCCCGCCCCCGCCCACACCTTCTCGCAGGGTATCCGCAAGGGCCCGTTCGTGCAGGTCTCCGGCCAGGGACCCGTGGACCCGAAGACCAACGAGTACCTGCACCCCGGGGACGTCGCTGCCCAGACCACCCGCACGCTCGAGAACGTGAAGGCGATCGTCGAGGCGTCCGGCGCGACGTTCGACGACGTCGTCATGCTGCGCGTCTACCTGACCAAGCGCGAGGACTTCCCGATCATGAACGACGCGTACGGCGCCTTCGTGACCGCTCACACGACCAACGGCGTCCTGCCGTCGCGCACCACGGTCTTCACCGGCCTTCCGCGCGAGGAGATGCTCGTCGAGATCGACGGCATCGCCATCATCGACTGACGTCTGCGTTGCGGGGAGGCACGTTATCACGGACCGTTGCCTCCCCGTTACCTCCCATCCCGTACCATTGGACGTCAGGACACGTTTGAGAGCCGGGGGGTGAAGTTCGTGACCGATCTGATTTCTGCGCCGGGCGCAGCAGCCGAGGCGCGTGGAGACGACTCCGCGCCCACTGCAGTGCTCGCGCCGACGGACGCTCCCACGGAGACCGTCCCGCCGACCACCGGTGACCAGCCGCTCGCCTGGGCTCCGATCGAACCGTCTCCCAAGAAACGTCGCCTCGGCCTCTGGATCGGCCTCGGGCTGGGAGTCGTCGCCCTCGGCGCCGGAGCCGCGTCGATGATCCTGATCGCACCGGGAACCACGGTCGCCGGGATCCCGGTCGGCTGGATGACTCCTGGCGCCGCCGCCGACGCCATCGACGCCCGCCTCGCTCAGACCGAGATCACGCTCACCGGCGCGGGAGACGGCACCGTCCTCACCGGCGCCGACCTCGGTGCGGACGTCGACGCCACCGCTCTCGCCGACAAGGCTTTCGCGGAGCACCCGCTGTGGAACCTCGGCGCCTGGATGGGCGACCCCGTCCCCGCAGAGATCGCCTTCGACACCGCGAAGGCGGACGCCGCGCTGCGTGGCGCCGTGCCGACCAGCTTCGACGACCCGGTGGATGCCGGTGTCGTCTTCGATGCCGCCAGCGGCACCTTCGTGATCACACCGGCAGAGGCCGGAACAGGGATCGACCTCGCCGACCTCAACGCCGCCTTCACGGCAGCCGTCGAAGAGGGTCGCAGCGCGCTCGAGTACTCGGGAGACGCCGCGGAAGCCGCGCCGGCCGTCTCCGATGACGACGCCACCGCCACCGCCACCGCTCTCAACACGATGCTTCCCACCGTCGGCTTCTACGTCGGCGAGGAGCGGACCGTCCCGGTCGATCCCGCCGTCGCCGCCTCCTGGCTCACGGTCGTCGATGACGACGGACAGCTGAGCATCAAGGCCGACCCCCAGGCGATCCAGGCCACCGTGGACAGTCTCCCCTCCGTCGTCGACCGCGCGCCGGTCAACGCGACCAACATCGTCGACTCCGCCGGCACCGTGCTCCGTGCGGAGCAGGAGGGTGCCACCGGTCGAGCGCTGGGAGACACGTCAGGCATCGCGGACCAGTTCGCCGAGCAGCTGGCAGCCGGAAACGGAGCCTTCGCGCTCTCGGTCACCGAGACGCCCTTCGAGACGGTGAACCTGTTCCGCCGCATCGACATCAACCTCAGTTCGCAGCGGGCCGTCCTCTACGAGAACGGCGCTGTCGTGAACTCGTGGGCCGTGTCCACCGGCCTGCCAGGGACTCTGACGCCCACCGGCAACTTCAAGGTGTTCGCGCACACGCGTATCCAGGACATGGGCTGCTACGAGGGCGCCCCGTACTGCACGAAGGACGTGCCCTGGATCACCTGGTTCGCTCCGAACATCGGCTTCCACGGCACGTACTGGCACAACAACTTCGGCCAGCGCATGAGCCACGGTTGCGTCAACCTGCCGATCGACCTCGCCAAGTACGTCTACGACTGGTCCCCCAAGGGGCTCGAGGTCTCCGTCCACTACTGACGAAGCGTTCCGCGCTCGCTCGGGCAGACGGGCCGAACACGAAGAAGGGGGCGGATGCCGAAGCATCCGCCCCCTTCGCTCGTCTCAGCGCAGGGCGTCGACGATCGTGTTCAGCGTCGTGGACGGACGCATGACGGCCTCGACCAGCTTCTCGTCCGGACGGTAGTACCCGCCGATCTCCGCGGGCTGTCCCTGCACGGCGTTGAGCTCGGAGACGATGGCCTCCTCGTTCGCGGCGAGCTTCTCGGCGATCGGCGCGAAGGCCGCAGCGAGCTCGGGATCCTTCGTCTGCGCTGCCAGCTCCTTCGCCCAGTACAGGCCGAGGTAGAAGTGGCTGCCGCGGTTGTCGATCGTGCCGAGCGCACGGCCGGGCGAGCGGTCCTCCTCGAGGAAGGTTCCGGTCGCGGCGTCCAGCGTCTCCGCAAGCACGCGGGCCTTGTCGTTGCCCGTGCGGTCGGCGAAGTGCTCGAGCGAAGCCGCCAGCGCGAAGAACTCACCCAGCGAGTCCCAGCGCAGGTAGTTCTGCTCGACCAGCTGCTGCACGTGCTTGGGAGCGGAACCACCGGCACCCGTCTCGAACAGCCCACCACCGGCGAGCAGCGGCACGATCGAGAGCATCTTGGCGCTCGTGCCGACCTCGAGGATCGGGAACAGGTCGGTCAGGTAGTCACGCAGCACGTTGCCGGTCACCGAGATGGTGTCGAGCCCGTGACGCATGCGGGCGAGCGTGTACCGCGTGGCCTCTTCCGGCGCGAGGATCGTGATCGTCAGGCCCTTGGTGTCGAGCGTGGCGAGGCCCTGGTGCACCTTCGCGATGATCTGGGCGTCGTGCGAGCGGTTCGCGTCCAGCCAGAACACGGCGGGGTCGCCGGTCGCGCGTGCACGCGTCACGGCGAGCTTGACCCAGTCCATGACGGGGATGTGCTTGGTCTGCGTCGCGCGCCAGATGTCGCCCTTGCCGACCTCGTGCTCGATGAGCACGGTGCCCTCGCTGTCGAGCACCTGGACGATGCCGTCCGCCGCGATCTCGAAGGTCTTGTCGTGGCTGCCGTATTCCTCGGCCGCCTGCGCCATGAGACCCACGTTCGGGACGGTACCGATCGTGGCGGGGTCGAGCGGGCCGTTCGCGATCACATCGTCGATGACGGCCTGGTAGACGCTCGCGTAGGACGAGTCCGGGATGACCGCGATCGTGTCGGCCTCCTCGCCGTCCTTGCCCCAGAGCTTCCCACCGTTGCGGACGAGGGCGGGCATCGACGCGTCGACGATGACATCGCTGGGCACGTGGAGGTTGGTGATCCCCTTGTCGGAGTTCACGTACGACAGGCGCGGCCCCTCGGCGATGGCCTTGTCGAACGCCGCAGCGATCTCCTCGCCACCGGCGACATTCGACAGGCCTGCAAGGATCGAGCCGAGGCCGTCGTTCGCGCTGAGTCCGGCTTCGGCGAGCTGCGTGCCGTACTGGTCGAAGACGTCCTTGAAGAACGCCTTCACGACGTGACCGAAGATGATCGGGTCGCTGACCTTCATCATCGTGGCCTTGAGGTGCACGGAGTAGAGCACGTCGTCGGCCTTGGCCGCCTCGAGCGTCTCCGCGAGGAACGCGTCCAGCTCCTTCGCGGAGAGGAACGTGGCGTCGATGATCTCACGCGGGAGGACCTTGAGGCCCTCCTTGAGGATCGTGACGGTGCCGTCCTGCGCCGTGTGACGGAACGAGAGGACGTCGTCGTGGGCCGCGACCCACGAGCGCTCGTTGTGCTTGAAGTCGTCGTGGCCCAAGGTCGCGACGCGGGTTTTCGAGCCGTCCGCGAAAGGCTTGTTGCGGTGCGGGTGCTTCTTGGCGTAGTTCTTCACCGCGAGCGGTGCGCGACGGTCGCTGTTGCCCTCGCGCAGCACGGGGTTCACTGCGGAGCCCTTGATGCGGTCGTAGCGGGCGCGGACGTCCTTCTCCTCCAGGGAGGTCGGCTCGTCCGGGAAGTCGGGGATGTCGAAGCCCTGCTTCTGCAGCTCGGCGATCGCACCCTTCAGCTGCGGGATGGACGCCGAGATGTTCGGCAGCTTGATGATGTTGGCCTCGGGGAGGGTGGCGAGGCCACCGAGCTCGGCGAGAGCGTCACCCACCTGCTGCTCGGGAGCGAGCTTCTGCGGGAAGGCGGCGAGGATGCGTCCGGCCAGCGAGATGTCGCGCGTCTCGACCTCGATGCCGGCCTGGCCGGTGTATGCCTGGATGATCGGGAGGAACGAGGCGGTGGCGAGCGCCGGTGCCTCGTCTGTGTACGTGTAGATGATGGCGTCGTCGGTCACCGGGAGGTACTCCGTTCGCGGGGAAATTTGTCTCGATACCAAGATACCTGAGCCGGTCTGGCCCTGTGGTCCGCGCCTGCGACCGCCGACCACCCCATGTCGACGAACGGCCACAGAGAGGCGAAATCTTCGTCGGAAACGTGTCCCGCCTCTCCGGAGGGGTTAGCCTGGGTCCATGTCCGAACTGCGCATGGTCGAACTCTCCGCTGCGACGATCGTCGCCGTGAACAACCTGTCGCTCAAGCCCGGACAGGAGCAGTTCCTCGCTCCGGTCTCGTACGGGATCGCCGCGACCGTCATCAACCCGCAGACCTCCTGGCAGCGGGTGATCCTGGACGGCAACGAGGTCGTCGGCTTCGTCAGCGCCAACTTCGACGACGAGGCCCCGGAGGAGCACTTCCGCTCCGTGCTGTGGCGCATCAACGTCGACGCGGACGACCAGGGTCGCGGCGTCGGCCGCTTCGCCGTCGAGGCGCTCATCGACGAGGCGCGTGAACGCGGAGTCGACCACGTCAACGTGATCTACGAAGCCGGCGAGGACGGCCCGGAGGCCTTCTTCCGTCGCGTCGGCTTCACCCCCGTCGGGGAGACGGCCTACGGCGAGGTCATCGCCGAGATCCGGGTCACGTCCTAGACCGGGCGGCGGGGTCTCGAATCCCCTCCCCCATCGAGACCTCGTCGCCCTTCACTCCCCTTCGGGGGAGCGCTCTCACAGCCCTGGCGGGTTCTCAGGAACGGTCGTCGGGGGTGCCCCCGGGTTTCCGCCGGCTCGTCCACGATGAGAGAGCGGCCGCGGCCGCTCCGGCAGCGCGATCGATGGCCTCGGCGGAACGGTTCAGCATGTCTTGAGCGGCATCCTGCCACGCCGGCGTCGCCGGCGCCTCCCCCGCGTGCACCTTCGCGGCGTGTTCGGCGGCTTCGAACGCCCGCTCGAGCTCGGCGACAGCGTCACGATAGGCGGCGAACTCAGCCGGGGTGATGCGTCCGGAGGCCGCGCGGCGCATCTCCGTCGCGTGTCCGGCGGCACGGAAGTATGCGGCCGTCTCCGCGGACTTCACGTCGGTCATCGCCGGATAGGAGATCTGCAGAGCGGGGTCGGTCTCGTAACGCATCCAGCGTGCCGTCACCGCGTCATGCGCGGCGTGGAGTCGCTCGATCGGGCGCGGCTCCGCCGCGGAAGGCACGGCGGCGCGAGCCGCGTTCAGCCGCACCTGGCGCGCGCGCACATCGGCCGACGCGGCCTTCGCATCGCGCTCCCGCTCCTTCAGCATCCGCCGAGCCCCTGCCACCTGTTCGGGCGTCGCTCGCTGGGCCGCCCGCTCCGCCGTGACGCGAGCCAGGTCGGCGCGCGCGATCTTCCACGCGGTGCGCCGCTCGGCGGCGACCAGCTGTGCCTCTCTCAGATCGTGGCGGGCGGCATCGACCGCGAGCCTGCGTCCGCTCACCGTGCTGTTGCGACGTCGCATTCCCATCACACCCACCGTTCCCGCGGCGACTGCCGTCGGCGCGATCCACCACCACTCGGCGACGAGCAGCAGGGGGTCCATACCTCGATGCTACTCAGACGCAGACGACTTCCGGTCGCGATATGACAGCTCAACTGCGCCAGACGGCTGTCATATCGCGACCGGAAGAGGCAGATCAGACGAGGGTCTCCTGCCAGGCCGCATGCAGCTGCGCGAAC
>NZ_LSJW01000060.1:0-16712 GCF_001557335.1 Microbacterium sp. CCH5-D1 | reverse complement strand
GCGGGAGAAGACGCAGGATGGGGGACGGCCGACGAGGCGAACAGGTTCAGCCCGAGCGCCCGCGACAGGTAGCCGATGGCCATCTGCGAGCGGACGGAGTTGCCCGCCTCGTCGAGTCGAGGAGAGAACCCCGCGACAGCGCCCTTTCCCGGCGCGATGGCGACGATGCCTCCCGCGACTCCGGACTTCGCGGGGAGTCCGATCTCGAACAGCCAGTCGCCGGAGCGTTCGTAGAGGCCCGTCGATGCGACGACCGCGAGCGTGTCGCGGCACACGTCCGCCGGGACGACCCGCTCGCCCGTGACGGGATTCACTCCCCCGTCGGCGAGCGTGGCGCCCATGACCGCGAGGTCGTGAGCCGTGACCCCGAGCGCGCACTGGCGCGTGTACACATCGACCACCTCGTCCGGGTCACCCGCGAGTCGCCCGTAGCTGCGCAGCAGGCGTCCGAGAGCACGGTTGCGGTCGTTGGTCGCGGCCTCCGAGGCGTACACGACGCCGTCGAGGCTCAGCGGCCGGCCGGCGAACGCCGAGAGCCCCTCCCGCATCCGCTCCCACTGCTCCACGGGTGTCGCACCGGGCATGAGCGCTGTCGTGGCGATCGCCCCCGCGTTGACCATGGGGTTCATCGGGTGGCCGTCGTTGAGCTCCAGCGCCATCACGGAGTTGAACGCCAGGCCGGTGTTGTTCACCCCGACGATTTCGCGCACGCGCTCATGGCCGTGCTCCTGGATGGCCAGGGCGTACACGAACATCTTCGAGATCGACTGGATCGAGAACGGATGCAACGCATCACCGGCGTCGTGCAGCCCGCCGCCGACCTCGATCACCGCCAGACCGAACAGCTCCGGATCGACCTCCGCGAGCACCGGGATGTAGTCCGCGACGCTCCCGCGGCGCTCGTCGGCGTAGCGGGCGTGAGCATCGCGCACCACCTCCTCGACGCGGTCCCACCCCGGCAGCGCGCCGGTGGACGCCTCCTGCGGGACGCCGTGCCATGCTGCGGGGTCGAGCACATCTCCTCCTCGGATCCGTGACGTCCCCCAGCCGTCAGAGTCACCGTAGCGCTCGACGACCGCCTTCACCTAGAGCATGTGCAGCGTTGCGGAGGGGATCAGTACCAGTTCATCGCCTGGGAGTGCGACCATGCGCTGCAGGGGGTGCCGTACACCGACGAGATGTACCCGAGACCCCACGCGACCTGCGTGGCCGCGTTCGTCTGCCAGTCGGAGCCGGCGGACGCCATCTTGCTTCCGGGGAGCGCCTGCGGGATGCCGGTGGCACCGCTGGGGTTGTACGCCTTGTAGTTCCAGCCGGACTCCTTGTTCCACAGGGAGTTCAGGCAGGAGAACTGGTCACCGCCCCATCCGTACGTGCTCGACATGATCTGCTGTGCGGCCGCCTTCGCCCCCTCGGGAGTGTTCGCTGCAGCCAGCGCGGCTGCGGCCTGCTGTTCCGCGGCGGCCTGGGCCGCCGCCTGCTCCGCTGCGACCCGCGCTGCCTCCTCCTCGGCCTGCTTCTGCTGGGCGGCGGTCAGCGCCCCGCGCAGCTCCGCGGTGTCGGCGACCACGCTCGCGGTCTCATCCTGCGCCTTGTCGGCGAGGACGCCTACGAGCAGCACCGGCGTCACCTCGGTGTCATCGAGCTTCTCGATGTCGCTTTCGAGATCGGAGGTGTCGACGGAAGTCACTGCTCCCACATCGAGGCCGGCGGCGGCGACCTCAGCGCTCAGGGTCTCGGCTGCGGTGACCGCGTCCTTCGCCTGTGCCAGAGTGGCGGAGGCATCCTCCGCGATCTCTGCCAGCGGCTGAGCGCCCGCCAGTGCGGGTGCGGTGACGGCCGCAGCAGGGCTCATGGCTCCCACCGCGGGGGTGGAGGCCAGACCGACGCTCAGCGTGATGCCGACCAGCGTCGCCGATGCGACGCCGAGGATGGTCATGGGACGGTGGGCCGCGTTACGGGCTGATGCCGCCGCGGAGGCGCGCCGAAGCGCACGGGTCTTCTGAAGCATTGGGTTCGACTTTCGGGTTGTCGTACGCCCTTTAAGGAGACTCATCGGGAGCTCGTCCCAGGCGCAAGTGAACCACTCTGAACGATGAACCTGAACGAAAACAATCCCTCACCTGGGATTTACATGAGAAGAGGGCCCCGCGCACGCCTTTCGGCGGCACGGGGCCCTCTCACTCGGAGCGTGTCCGAGGCTGTTCTCAGACGCTCGCGTCCTGGCGCTTCAGGCGCGCGGTCTCGCGTGCACGCGTGTTCGCGTCGAGGTTCACCTTGCGGATGCGCACGACCTCGGGGGTCACCTCGACGCACTCGTCGTCGCGGGCGAACTCGAGGCTCTCCTCCAGCGTCAGCTGGCGCGGAGGCGTCATCGACTCGAAGGTGTCGGAGCTCGCTGCTCGCATGTTGGTGAGCTTCTTCTCCTTGGTGATGTTCACATCCATGTCGTCGGCGCGCGAGTTCTCGCCGATGACCATGCCCTCGTAGACCTCCTGCGTGGGCTGCACGAAGAACGACATGCGCTCCTGCAGAGCGATCATCGCGAACGGGGTGACGACACCCTGACGGTCAGCGACGATCGAGCCGTTCTGACGCGTCGTGATGGAGCCGGCCCACGGCTCGTAGCCGTGCGAGATCGCATTCGCGATACCGGTGCCGCGGGTCGTGGTCAGGAACTCGCTGCGGAAGCCGATGAGGCCGCGCGACGGGACGATGAACTCCATGCGCACCCAGCCGGTGCCGTGGTTGGTCATGTTCTCCATGCGACCCTTGCGGTTCGCGAGCAGCTGCGTGATCGCGCCGAGGTGCTCCTCCGGAGTGTCGATCGTGAGGTGCTCGAACGGCTCGTAGGTCTTGCCGTCGATCTTCTTCGTGACCACCTGCGGCTTGCCGACGGTGAGTTCGAAGCCCTCGCGACGCATGTTCTCGACGAGGATGGCGAGGGCCAGTTCTCCACGACCCTGCACCTCCCAGGCATCCGGGCGTCCGATGTCGACGACCTTGAGCGAGACGTTGCCGATGAGCTCCTTGTCGAGACGGTCCTTGACCATGCGAGCCGTGAGCTTGTGCCCCTTGACCTTGCCCATGAGCGGCGAGGTGTTGGTGCCGATCGTCATGGAGATGGCGGGGTCGTCGACCGTGATGGCCGGAAGCGGACGGACGTCCTCGGGGTCGGCGATGGTCTCGCCGATCGTGATGTTCTCGAAGCCGGCGATGGCGACGATGTCACCGGGGCCCGCGGACTCGGCAGGGTAGCGCTCGAGTGCACGCGTCTTCAGGAGCTCGGTGACACGCGCATTCTGGTGCGTGCCGTCAGCGCGCACCCAGGCGACGGTCTGCCCCTTCTTGAGGGTGCCGTTGAAGATGCGGAGCAGGGCGAGACGGCCGAGGAACGGGCTGGAGTCGAGGTTCGTGACCCAGGCCTGCAGCGGGTGCTCGTCGTCGTACTCCGGCGCCGGCACGTGTTCGAGGATGGCTTCGAAGAGCGGCTCGAGGTCGTCGTTGTCCGGAAGCGTGCCGTCGGCGGGACGGTTCTGCGAGGCGGCGCCGGCACGACCGGAGGCGTAGACCACCGGCACGTCGAGAAGAGCGTCGACGTCGAGGTCGGGCACGTCGTCGACCAGGTCGGAGGCGAGACCCAGCAGCAGGTCGTGCGCCTCTTCCTCGACCTCGGCGATGCGCGCGTCAGGACGGTCGGTCTTGTTGACCAGGAGGATGACGGGCAGCTTGGCCTCGAGAGCCTTGCGCAGCACGAAGCGGGTCTGCGGCAGCGGACCCTCGCTGGCGTCGACGAGCAGCACGACGCCGTCGACCATCGACAGGCCGCGCTCGACCTCGCCACCGAAGTCGGCGTGGCCGGGGGTGTCGATCACGTTGATCGTGATCTCCTTGCCGCCGGCGTGCTTGCCCTTGTAGGTGATCGCCGTGTTCTTGGCGAGGATCGTGATGCCCTTCTCACGTTCCAGGTCGTTCGAGTCCATGGCGCGCTCATCGACGTGAGCGTGTTCGCCGAAGGAACCCGTCTGACGCAGCATGGCGTCGACGAGAGTGGTCTTGCCGTGGTCGACGTGCGCCACGATTGCGACGTTGCGGAGGTCAGAACGGAGGGCGTGCGCCATGCAGGTGTCCTAAAAGATGTGGGGTTTCGCCGGGAAGCCGACGTTCCAGGATAACGCAAGCTCGGGGCCGGTTCCTGAAAAGCAGGTCGTAGCATCGAGATCGTGACCCGACCACAGGCTCCGTGGGACCTCCCCGACCTCTCCCCCGCCCCCTCCCGTGCTCGACTGTGGTGGGAGATCGCGATCGTCCTGGCGCTGGGTCTCGGCCAGTCGGCGGTCTACGCGATCGTCCAGCTGGCCTACCGCCTCACGGACGACGTGCCGATCGCCGATCAGGTGGCGAAGCTCAACCCGTCTCGGAGCGACAGGGAGATCTTCGACCTCGTCTACCAGGTGCTCGCGATCGGGTTCTCGCTCGTCCCCGTCGTGCTGGTGTGTTTCCTGCTGTGGCAGTCGCGACGTCCGCATCTGGCGCGACTGGGGCTGGACGGCACCGGTGTCGCGAAGGATGCAGGCCGCGGCATCCTGCTCGTGCTCGCGATCGGCATCCCCGGCCTCGGTCTCTATCTCGCCGGCCGGGCGCTCGGACTGACCGTGGCCATCGATCCTGCCGGGATAGACGCGTATTGGTGGACCGTTCCGGTTCTCCTGCTCGCGGCGGCCCGCGCTTCCCTGCAGGAGGAGTTCGTGGTGCTCGGATACCTCTTCACACGGCTGCGACAACTCGGGTGGAGTCCGTGGACGATCATCATCTCCACTTCGGTCCTGCGGGCGAGCTACCACCTGTACCAGGGATACCCGGCGTTCGTCGGCAACCTCGCGATGGGGCTGCTCTTCGGCTGGCTGTATCACCGCAGCGGGCGGCTGATGCCCTTCCTCGTCGCGCACTTCCTGATCGACGCGGCCGCGTTCGTCGGGTATCCATGGGCCGCGGCGATGTGGCCTGAGCTGTTCGGTCTCCCCGGCTGAGTGACGACGGGTGGGATGGCTCTCCCCCTTCGCTGACGGAGTGCTCTAGCCTGAAGGCTTCCAACGACGGAAAACGGAGGGAAGTCTCATGAAGATGAACAGGATGACCAAGGCGGGGGCCGCGATCGCCATCGCAGCAGGGATCACGCTGCTCAGCGTCGCGCCCGCATCGGCAAGTGTTTTCGGGCCCTACTCGTCGGCGGCGCAGTGTAACGCCGATCGCACCGACTATGTCAGGGGCGGGGGGAAGGCCGCCCCCTGCATCCCCGGCACCGGAGGCTGGTACTTCCAGACGTACTGAGCATCATCGAGGATCGAGGCGGCGGGCATCAGCCCGTCGCCTCGATCCGTTGACACCCGTCGGACCTCGCCCCTAGGCTCGGGGCACCCACGACGACGTGGGTACGACAATCCGGGGGGATTCGAATGAAGAAGAAACTGTCCGCAACGGCCGCAGGCATCGTCCTCGTCACGGGAATGGTGTTCGGCGGGGCCGCTGCAGCGCAGGCCGCCAGCTGGTTCGGCCCGTTCACCGATCTGTCCTATTGCCAGGCCGAACGACGGATCTTCATGCAGGAGGGCTACAGCGTCGGCTCCTGCGTGCACCGCAGCGGCCAGCCGGGGTACTGGTTCTCCTACTCCTGAACCGGCCCCGAACCGTATTGCGACGTGCCCCCTGTCCTCGTGAGACGGCAGGGGGCACGTGTGCGGGGAAGTGGGAAGTATCTCAGCCTGCGGAGGCGATCATCACGGCGACGACCGCCCACACGACGATGATCCCGAGCGCTGACAGCGCCCTGGCGTCCCAGGAGCGACGGATCGGCGCACTCGCCGCGTGACCCGCAGCAGCCTGCCAGCGGTCGCGGATGTCCGTCAGGCCGCGCAACGACGCGGAGACTTGCACTTCCTCGTCGCGCATCTTGCTTCGTCTCGGACGCGCGTGCGCCGGTCCACCCCAGCAGGTGAGCTCCGTGTCATCGTCGAGCGAGAACCGCAGCTGCCACTGCAGGTCGATGTCACGGACCCGGTGCCAACCGAACTCGGTGCGCCGCAGCATGTTCTGGACGAGTGCCCCGTCGTCGCTGATGCGGACCATCGACACGAAGCTGATCTCGTAGATGATCCACAGGCCGAGGAGCACCCACGGTGCGAGGAGCAGCGTCTGCCCCCAGCCTCCGCGCACGACGGCGTCGCCGAGCAGGAACACCGCCAGAGCGAGGCTCACGACCATGACGACCGTGCCCGAGGACGAGCGGAAGGTCCGCCCGTCCTCGGGAGAGTTCGGCATCGCCACGATCAGAGGCCACCCAGAGGGATGGACGCACCGGGGATCGCTTCGAGCAGACGGCTCGTGTACTCCTGCTTCGGGTTCGCGAAGGTCTCATCGACCGTGCCCTGCTCGACGATCCGGCCGCGCTCCATGACGCAGACCAGATCGCTCGAGACACGCACCACCGCGAGGTCGTGCGTGATGAACAGGTAGGTGAGGCCCAGCTCCGTCTGCAGGTCGGCCAGCAGCCTGAGGATCTGCGCCTGGACGAGCACGTCCAGAGCGGAGACCGCCTCGTCGAGCACCACGATGTCCGGCTTGAGCGCCAGAGCACGCGCGATCGCGACCCGCTGGCGCTGTCCACCCGACAGCTCGCTCGGGTAGCGGGTTGCCAGATCCTGCGGCAATGACACCTGATCCAGAAGCTCACGCACGCGCTCTCGACGCGAAGTGCGATCACCCACACCGTGGATCTCGAGCGGTTCGGCGATGGTGTTCTCGAGATTGCGCAACGGATCCAGAGAACCGTACGGGTCCTGGAACACCGGCTGCATGCGCCGGCGCAGACCGAAGGACTGTGCGCGGGAGAACCCGGACACGTCCATGCCGTCGATCTCGATCGTCCCCGACGTCGGGTCCTCCAGCTTGAGGACCATCTTGGCGACGGTCGACTTGCCCGAGCCCGACTCGCCGACGAGAGCCAGCGTCTTCCCGCGCGGGATCTCGAACGACACGTCGTCTACGGCGCGGAACATCTCGCTGCGGAAACCGCCCTGTCGGATGCGGTAGTCCTTGGTGAGGCCGGCCACTCGCACCGTGGGAGGGATGGCGGCGAGATCCTCGAGCGTCTCCACACCGCGGTCCTCGACCACAGCCTGGATGCGCTGGGATGCCACGCTGGGCGCGGCGGCGACAAGGCGCTTGGTGTACGGATGCTGCGGGTTCTGCAGGATCTCCCGGCTCGGTCCCGACTCCACGATCGTCCCGTTCTGCATCACGATCAGGCGCTCCGCGCGCTCGGCAGCGAGACCGAGGTCGTGCGTGATCAGCAGCATCGAGGTTCCGCGGTCGCGGGTCAGGCTCGCCATGTGGTCGAGGATGACGCGCTGCACCGTGACGTCGAGGGCCGAGGTGGGCTCGTCCGCGATCAGAAGCCGGGGGTCCGCGGCCAATCCGATCCCGATGAGCGCTCGCTGGCGCATACCGCCCGAGAACTGGTGAGGGAACTGGCGCAGGCGCTTGGCCGCGTCAGCGAGCCCCGCCTGCTGGAGCACCTCGATCGCCCGAGCCCGGACCGCCGCGCGTCCCTGGGCGAGGCCGTTGGCACGGACCGCCTCCTCGACCTGGAAGCCGATGCTCCAGACGGGGTTGAGGTTCGACATCGGGTCCTGCGGCACGTAGCCGATCGCCTTGCCGCGGATGCGCTCCATCTCCCGCTCGGAGAGGTGCGTGAGCTCCTCGCCGTCCAGGGTGATGCTCCCGCCGGTGACCTTTCCGGTGCCGGCCAGCAGTTTGATGATGGACGTCGCCGCCGTCGACTTGCCCGAACCGGACTCGCCGACGATCGCGACCGTCTCCCCTGCCATGACATCGAAGCTGATGCCATGCAGGACCTGTCGTGTGCCGTTCTGCGTGTCGAACGCGACCGTGAGATCGCGGACGCTCAGCAGCGGGGTCGTTGCTTCACTCATCGGCGTGCCCTCGCCCTCGGGTCGAGGGCGTCTCGGATGAGCTCACCCAGAAGGATGAACGCGAGCACCGTGATGGTGAGCGCGATCGACGGATAGATCAGTGCCATCGGCGCGACACGCAGCGAGCGCTGTGCCTGGCTGATGTCGTTGCCCCAGGACATGACGTCGCTTCCGAGACCGACACCGAGGAAGCTCAGGGTCGCCTCCGCGACGATACCGCCGGCCAGTGCCAGGGTCGCCAGCACGAGCAGCGGAGCGAACGCGTTCGGGATCACGTGGGACAGCAGGGTGCCGAAACGCCCCTTCCCCAGCGCGGCCGACGCCATCACGAAGTCCGCTTGTTTCACTCTGAGCACTTCCGCCCTGACGACACGCGCCGTCGCGGCCCAGGCGAACCCACCGATCGCGAGGGCGAGGGTGAAGACGTTGCGGTACTGCGCGAACACCGTCATCACGACGACCGCCGCGAGGATGTAGGGGATCGAGAAGAAGATGTCGCCGACGCGGGAGAGCACGGCATCGAGCCATCCTCCGTAGTAGCCGGCGAACGCACCCATGATCAGACCGAGAGTCGAGCTGATGATCGTCGCCAGCAGGCCGACGCTGATCGATGTGCGCGAGCCCCAGACGATGCGCGACCAGATGTCGCACCCCTGGAACGTGTAGCCGAGGGGATGGCCGGCGGCCGGTCCCGCATTGGAGTTCCCGAGCTCACACTGGTTGTTCGGAGGCGTCTGCGTGAAGAGCGTCGGCCACAGGGCCATCAGCAGGATGAGCGCGACGATGCCGAGCGAGATCCAGAACGACGGGCGACGGCGCAGATCGGTCCACGCGTCCCGCCAGAGACTCGCAGGCTTGCCTTTGACGTTGATGGCATCCGTCGGCGGCTGTTCGGCCACCACCGGTGCGACGTAATGGGAGGGACGGTCACTTGACATAGCGGATCCTCGGGTCGAGCAGCCCGTAGAGCAGGTCCACGAGCAGGTTGACGAGAACGTAGATGATGACGAACACCGTCACGAAGGAGACGATCGTCGGTCCTTCGTGCCTCAACGTCGCCTGGAACAGGGTCTGCCCCACGCCGGGAATGTTGAAGATGTACTCCGTCACGGTCGCTCCGACGAGGAGCACACCGAAGTTCGTCGCCGAGTTGGTGATCACCGGGATCAGGGAGTTGCGCAGCACGTGCACGGGGATCACGCGATTGCGTGACAGCCCCTTGCCGTATGCCGTGCGCACCCAGTCCTGGTTGAGGGTGTCGAGCACAGACCCGCGCATGAGCCGCATGCTGGTCGCGTACAGGCTCAGCCCCAGCACGATGGCGGGAAGCCACAGATCGCCCCAGTCGTTCTGGCCACCGACGGTCGGACGGAACCAGCCCAGTTTGATCGCGAGGAAGTACTGCGCGAGGAAGGCGACGACGAAGATCGGCATCGACAG
The DNA here is from genome assembly GCF_001557335.1 of Microbacterium sp. CCH5-D1. NCBI lineage: Bacteria > Bacillati > Actinomycetota > Actinomycetes > Micrococcales > Microbacteriaceae > Microbacterium > Microbacterium sp. CCH5-D1. The sequence goes on along the minus strand of NZ_LSJW01000060.1, from coordinate 7,281 downwards.
GAAGACGAGCGAGACGATCAGCGAGGCGTGGTCGAACAGCTTGCCCTTGCGGAGCGCGGAGAGCGTTCCGATGATGATCGCGAGCGTGAACTCGATCGCGATCGCCATGATGGCCAGACGTCCCGTGATGGGGAGCGTGCGTGCCAGCACGGTGCTCACGGACTCACCGGAGAACGTCGTTCCCATGTCGCCCTTGAAGACGCCGGTGATGTAGTAGAAGTACTGGACGAGGAACGGGTCGTCCAGGTGGTACTGCGCTCGGATCGTGGCGAGCAGCTGCGGGCTCGGCGGTTTGTCACCGAAGAGCGCCGCGATCGGGTCACCCGGCATCAGGAAGACGAGCGCGTAGATGAGAAGCGTCGCACCGAAGAAGACCGGGATCAGCTGAAGAAGTCGCCGCAGGGTGTAGGCGAGCATCCTTGCTCCTTTCGTGGAGTCGGAGTCAGCCGGAGTGCACGACGCGAGGCGGTGACGTCGCCGCCACCGCCTCGCTGCCGTTCACTCCAAGGGCCTACTCGGCCTTGGTGATCTCGTAGTAGAGCGGAACCGAGTTCCAGCCGACGGTGACGTTGTCGACCGAGTCGCCGAAGCCACCGATCGAGTTCTGGTACCAGAGCGGGATGACCGGGAGGTCGTTGAAGAGGATCTCCTGGACCTTCTCGTAAGCCGCGTTCGCGTCGTCCGCGCTCGTGGCCGCTGCACCCTCTGCGAGCAGAGAGTCCACCTCGGGGTTCGAGTAGTCACCGTCGTTCGACGATGCACCCGTGCCGTAGAGCGGCTGCAGGAAGTTGTAGACGGCGGGGTAGTCGCCCTGCCATCCGGAACGGTTCGCCGTCTGGATCGTGCGCTTGCCCGCGTCGTCACGCGCGTTGACCGCTGCGCGGAGCGTGGCGAGGTCGACGTACGGTGCGCCCGACGCCTCGATGCCGAGCGTGTTCTTCAGCGAGTTCGAGACCGCGTCGACCCACACCTGGTGTCCACCATCGGAGTTGTACGCGATCTGGAAGGTGCCGGACCACGGGGAGATGGCGTCAGCCTTCGCCCACAGCTCCTTGGCCTTCTCCGGGTCGTACTTCAGGACGTCGGAACCGGGAACGCTGTCGCTCCAGCCGTCGATGACGGGCGTCGTGAAGTCGCTCGCCGGGGTGCGGGTGTCGGCGAAGATCTTGCTCGTGATCTCGTCGCGGTTGATCGCCAGCGAGATGGCCTGGCGGCGCAGGGTGCCCTCTTCGCCCGAGAAGTGCGGGAGCTGCCCACCGATGGTGAACGACTGGAAGATGGCCGCGGGCTGGTTGGTCGCCCGCTCGCCGAGCTCGTCCTCGAAGACCGCGAGGGAAGCCTCGGGGATCTGGTCGATGACGTCGATGTTGCCGCCGAGCAGGTCGGCGTACGCGCCCTCGGGAGCCGTGTAGAACTTCAGCGTCAGGCCGCCGTTCTGAGCGACGCGCTCACCCTTGTAGTCATCGTTCTTGACGAGGTCGATCTGGACGTCGTGCTGCCATGCTCCCTCCTTGGCGAGCATGTACGGGCCGTTGCCGATCGGGTTCTCGCCGAAGGCGTCCATGTCCTCGAAGGCGACATCGGGCAGCGGGTAGAACGCCGAGTAGCCGAGGCGGGTCACGAAGTCGGAGGCGACGTCACTGCTCAGGTCGATCGTGAAGGTCTGGTCATCGACCTCGGTGAGACCGGTGAGCTCGGAGTCTGCGTCGGGGTTGAAGCCGACGATGTCGGCGAACCAGGACTGGTTCAGTTGCGCGTTGGAGAGCTGCGCACCGTAGTTCCACGCGTCGATGAAGTTGTGGGCGACGACGTCTTCACCGTTGGTGAACTTGTTGCCCTCCTTCAGCTTGACCGTGACCTTGTTCGGCGCGTCGACCGTGATCGACTCGGCCATGTCGTTGACGAGAGCACCGTCGCCGTCGTAGAAGGCGAGACCTGCGAAGACGGAGTCGAGAATCTTGCCGCCGTTGACCTCGTTGGTGTTGGTCGGGATCAGCGCGTTCTCCGGCTCGCCTCCGTTCGCCGAGATGATCGCCGACGCCGAGCCCTTGGAGCCCTCATCGCCGGAGTCGTTCCCGCCTGCGCAACCGGCCAGCGCCAGGGCGCCGACCACGAGCAGAGCGCTGCCCGCGAGGGCAATCCTGTTTCGTTTCACTTTTCGTCCTCCTGTGGACAGTGCTGAGTCTGCGCGCTCACCATCGAGCACGCAGGGATACCTGAGCGTAACCCGCCGCTTGGCCCCCCGCCGCCTTCAGCTAACGAACTGTTACTGAGTGGTGACCATCCGTAACACCCGCGAAACACCTGGAAACACCGGGAAACACAGGACGGTGTCGCGCTTCCGCACGGAAGCGCGACACCGTCTGCTCAGATGCGCACCGGCTCAGGCGAAGGCCTCCACCGGCGGGCAGGCGCACACGAGGTTCCGGTCGCCGTACGCCTGGTCGATGCGACGCACGGGCGGCCAGTACTTGCCGGCGACGAGCGCATGGACGGGGTAGGCGGCTTCCTCCCGCGTGTAGGGGTGCTCCCACTCCCCCGCGATGAGGGATACCGCGGTGTGCGGTGCATGCACCAGCGGATTGTCGTCCGCGGGCCAGCGCCCCGCCGCCACGGCTTCCGCCTCGGCCTTGATCATGATCATGGCCTCGATGAAGCGCTCGATCTCATCGAGGTCCTCCGACTCCGTCGGCTCGACCATGAGCGTGCCCGCGACGGGGAACGACATGGTCGGAGCGTGGAAGCCGTAGTCGATGAGGCGCTTGGCCACGTCGTCGACGGTGATTCCGGTCGCCTCCTTGAGCGGACGCAGATCGAGGATGCACTCGTGCGCGACGCGACCGTTCTCCCCCGTGTAGAGCACCGGGAAGTGGCCGCCCAGACGCTCGGCCATGTAGTTGGCGGAGAGCACGGCTGCCGCCGTGGCACGACGAAGACCGTCGGCACCCATCATGCGGACGTACGCCCACGAGATCGGCAGGATCCCCGCGGAACCGTAAGGAGCCGCCGAGATCACACCGCCATCGAACGTGTATCCGCCGAAGTGCTCGGCGCGCTGTGCGAGCGGGTGCGAGGGAAGGTAGGGGGCGAGGTGCGACTTCGCCGCCACCGGACCGATGCCGGGACCTCCCCCACCATGCGGGATGGCGAAGGTCTTGTGCAGGTTGAGGTGCGAGACGTCGCCGCCGAGGTCACCGAAGCGCGCGTAACCGAGCAGCGCGTTGAGGTTGGCCCCGTCGACGTACACCTGTCCGCCTGCGTCGTGCACGGCGGCCGTGATCTCGACGACCTGCTCCTCGTACACACCGTGCGTCGAGGGATAGGTGATCATCAGGGCCGAGAGGTCGTCGGCGTGCTGGGCGATCTTCGCGCGCAGGTCGTCGAGGTCGACGTTGCCGAGCTCGTCCGTCGCGACCACGACGACCTTCATGCCCGCGAGCACGGCCGATGCCGCATTCGTGCCATGGGCCGACGAGGGGATGAGGCACACGGTGCGGTGGGTGTCGCCGTTCGCGTGGTGGTACCCGCGGATGGCGAGGAGACCCGCGAGCTCACCCTGCGAACCGGCGTTCGGCTGCAGCGAGACCGCGTCATAACCGGTGACCTCGGCGAGCCAGCCCTCGAGCTGGTCGATGAGCTCGAGGTAGCCCTGCACATCGGACGCCGGGGCGAACGGGTGGATGCCGGCGAACTCGGGCCAGGTGATGGCAGCCATCTCGGTGGCGGCGTTGAGCTTCATGGTGCACGAGCCCAGCGGGATCATGCCGCGATCGAGTGCGTAGTCTCGGTCGGAGAGACTCTTCATGTACCGCATCATGGCGGTCTCCGAGCGGTGCGAGTGGAACACCGGGTGCGTGAGGTACTCGTCCTGACGGAGCAGGTCTTCCGGGAGCCCCCGCAGCTTGTCCCCGCCGAACATGCCGAACGCGCGGTCGTTCTTGCCGCCGAAGACAGCCGTGACGTGGTGCAGCTCGCCGAGGGTCGTGGTCTCGTCGACGGCGATGCCGACCGTGTCGGCGTCGGCGACGTGCAGCAGGATCCCGTGATCGTCATGGGCCCGAGCGGCGAACTCCGCCGCACGACCGGGCACGCGCACCTGCAGGGTGTCGAAGAAGTCCGCGTGCACGACCTCCACCCCTGCCTCGGTCAGCCAGTCACGCAGCAGCGCCGCCTTCGCCGTGGTCTGGGTCGCGATCTCCCGCAGCCCGTCCGGACCGTGGTACACGGCGTACATCGACGCCATGACGGCGAGCAGCACCTGGGCGGTGCAGATGTTCGACGTGGCCTTCTCGCGGCGGATGTGCTGCTCGCGCGTCTGCAGCGAGAGACGATACGCGGGCTTGCCGTCGGCATCGACCGACACTCCGACGAGGCGACCGGGGAGCTGACGCTCGAGGCCGGAGCGGACGGCCATGTAGCCGGCGTGCGGACCGCCGAAGCCCATCGGCACGCCGAAGCGCTGGGTCGTGCCGACTGCCACGTCGGCGCCTAGTGAGCCGGGAGAGGCGATGAGGGTGAGAGCGAGCAGATCGGCGGCCGCGACCGCGAGAGCGCCGGAGAGGTGCGCGGCGTCGAACACGGCCGACGGGTCCCAGACGCGACCGGATGCGCCGGGGTACTGCACGAAGACACCGAACAGGTCGGCGGGCAGCTCCTCGCCCGCGGCGAAATCGACCGTGACGATGTCGATACCGAGAGCTTCCGCGCGCGTGGCGAGCATCGCCTTGGTCTGCGGGAGCGCATCCGCGTCGACCGCGAACACGGTCGACGCCGACTTCGATGCGCGCCGCGAGAGCAGCATCGCCTCGACCACCGCGGTCGACTCGTCGAGCATGGACGCATTGGCCGTCGTGAGCCCGGTGAGTTCGGCGACCATGGTCTGGAAGTTGATGAGCGCTTCCAGACGCCCCTGGGAGATCTCCGGCTGGTACGGCGTGTAGGCCGTGTACCACGACGGGTTCTCCAGCACGTTCCGCTGGATCACCTGCGGCGTGATGGTGCCGTAGTACCCCAGGCCGATCATGGGTCGGTTCACGGTGTTGCGCGAGGCGAGCACCCGCAGCTCGGCGAGAGCCTCGGTCTCGCTCGCGGCAGAGGGGATGCGTGAAGGCGCGTCCGGGGAGTCGGACGACGGCCCGGTGTAGATCGACGCGGGCACGGCCTGGCGCATGAGCGCCTCGACCGGGCTCAGCGCGCCATCGGCCCCTGGGGTGTCGAGACCCAGGGCCGCGAGCATCGTGCGCTGCGCGGCATCCGTGGGTCCGATGTGACGATCGGCGAAAGTGACCACTGGTGAATCAGCCCTCCGTGAGTGCGACGTACGCGTCGCGGTCGAGCAGTCCGTCCAGCGCACCGGCTGCGACGGAGACCTTGAGCAACCAGCCGCCCTCGAAGGGCGCGGCGTTCACCAGCGACGGATCGTCGACGGCCGCGTCGTTGATCTCGACGACGGTTCCCGATACCGGCGCGTAGAGTTCGCCGACCGACTTCGTCGACTCGATCTCGCCGACGACCGCATCTGCGGTCACCTCGGTGCCGACGGCGGGGAGCTCGACGAACACGACGTCGCCCAGCTTCTCGGCGGCGTAGTCGGTGATGCCGATGGTCACGGTGTCGCCGTCGGCGGCGATCCACTCGTGCTCTTCGGTGTAGTGGAGTGCGGCGAGGTCGGTCATTTGGTCCTCCGATAGAAAGGCAGGGCGGTCACGGTCGCGGGGATCTTGGTTCCCCGCACGTCAAGGAATACTGCGGTTCCCTCTTCCGCGGAAGATGGGGTCACGTAGGCCATCGCGATCGGGTGGCCGAGAGTCGGGCTGAGAGCGCCGCTCGTGATCTCTCCGAGCACGGATCCGTCTTCGTCGACGACGGCGTATCCGGCGCGTCCTGCCCGCTTGCCCTCGGCGACGAGGCCGACCAGGACCGGCGCTTCCGATGCCTCTGTCGAGTCCTCGAAGGACGAGAGCGCCTCCTTGCCGACGAAGTGCTCCTTCGCCGTCACGACGACACGGCCGAGTCCGGCCTGCGAGGGGCGGGTGTCGGTGCTGAGCTCGTGGCCGTAGAGAGGCATCCCGGCCTCCAGACGCAAGGTGTCCCGGGCGGCGAGGCCCGCAGGAACGAGACCATGCGGTTCGCCGGCAGCCAGCAGAGCGTCCCACAGGGCTGCGGCGTCGCCGGCAGGAACCAGCAGCTCGAAGCCGTCCTCCCCGGTGTAGCCCGTGCGTGCGATGAGCAGAGGCTCCCCGCGGAAGCGCGCGTCCGCCCAGGCGTAGTACTTCTGCTCCGCCCAGGGCGTGCTCAGCTCGTCGATGCCCGGCGTCGCAGCGAGAATCGCCTCGGCGGCCGGTCCCTGCACGGCGAGCAGCGCGAACAGGTCGGACACATCCTCCACATCGACACCGCGGTCGCCCAGGAATCCGGCGAAGGTGCGGTCCTCCCCCGGAGCCAGCGGCGGAAGCGCCCGCTCGACGAGCGACGGAAAGTCCCGCACGCGCTTGGCGAATCCCGAGTCCACGAAGCCACGGTTGCCGGCGTTGGCGATGACGAGGTAGCGGTCCTCCGCGAGCCGATACGCGATGACATCGTCGACGATTCCGCCGTTCTCATTCAGCATCAGCGAGTACTTCGCCTTGCCGACCGTCATGGCGGAGATGCGACCTGCGAGCGCGAAGTCGAGGAACTCGGCCGCCTTCTCGCCCGTGACGAGGAACTCGGCCATGTGCGAGATGTCGAAGATCCCCGCGTTCTGGCGCACGGCGTGGTGCTCGGCGAGGTCGGAGGTGTAACGCACCGGCATCTGCCAGCCACCGAAGTCGGTGAACGACGCGCCGAGTGCCTCATGGCGTTCGCGCAGCGGGGTGTAGCGGGGGTCGGACATGGAGTTCTCCCGGGCTGTGTCGGGCGGAACGGCGGCATCGCCGTTCCTCGGAACTCCCCCTCTGTCATGGGCCTGAGAGCTTCACCCGTGCACGGAGGCGGGGTTTTCACCGTCGGCGGAACCGCACATGAGACGGATCGCTTTTCAGAGTGGCCGGAACCGCGCGGTACGCGTACCTGAGAGATTGGCGGGGAGGCTTGCTCCTTCGGTGCCCGGCTGCGTTCGCCGGGGCTCTCCCGCGTGGGTCATTCGGCCTGTCTTCAGTTGTGGGTTCAGTCTAGCCGGTCGGCCCGTCGGTGCCGGATTCGCTCGACGCGCTTCGAAAGCGGGGTGCGGTGCGGCTATCCGCTGATGCCGAGTTCGGTTCGGACCTCGTCGCGGAGGCGGCCGAGGTTGTCGGGCTCGGG
>NZ_LSJW01000059.1:0-3689 GCF_001557335.1 Microbacterium sp. CCH5-D1 | reverse complement strand
GACGAGCACCTGCGCGGTACCGGCCTCGAAGGCACGATCCTCGCTCCGGGGACTCTCACGTTCGACGATCCGACCGGACGCATCCAGATCGATCCCGAGGGGCGGGGAGCCGTTTCCCGTGCCGACGTCGCAGCTGTGATCGCGGCATCCCTGCAGGAACCGTGTACGGTCGGCCGGACGATCCGCTTCGGCAACGGCGACGCCGACTCGGCAGACCCCATCGCCGATGCGCTGTCCTGCTGACGCCTCTGCATCACCGCGACGAGCATGACGTCTCGGGTCCGCAGGTACGGGGCGGGTGCCCTGGCGCTCGCCGCGATGGCGGGGCTGTGCGCAGCGACGCCGGCCACAGCCTCCTCCACCTTCACGGACACGCCAATACGCGCGGCGGCGGCCGAGACTTCGTCTGGCGTCTCCTCCGAGGAGTTCGTGGAACGCGCTGAAGAGCGGGTGGCGGAGATGTCGGTCGCGGAGCAGGCATCGACGGTGGTCATGGGACACGTCGCGGGAACCGATCCGGCGGCCCTGCATGCCTACATGGCATCGGGGCTGGGTGGATTCATCCTCATGGGCGCCAACATCCCCGCGACGGAAGCGGAGCTGCAGGCTCTCACGGCCGCGCTCACCGTCGATCCCGCCCTTCCGCCGCTCATCGCCGTGGACCAGGAAGGCGGCTTCGTGTCTCGACTGCACGGCGACGGCTTCCCCGCTTCGACCTCGCTGAAGGGGCTCCCGGTCGCGGAGACGTCGGCGGCGTTCTCCGCACGGGGCGCCCTGGTGGCACGCGCCGGGATCACGGTGAACTTCGGCACGGTGGCGGACTACACGTCCGATCCCGCTTCGTTCATCCACGGCCGGGCACTCGGAATCGACTCCGCGTCCGCCGCCGAGCGCGTCGCGGCGGCGACCACCGCACAGGAGCAGTTCGTCGCCTCGACGCTGAAGCACTTCCCCGGCCACGGCGCCGCGCCCGGCGACTCGCACCGGGCGATCCCGAGTTCCACGATGGGTCGGGAGGAATGGCGTGCCACGGAAGCCGTGCCTTTCGAGGCGGGCATCGACGCCGGGGCCTCCCTGCTTATGTACGGTCACCTCGCCTACACCGAGATCGACCCGCTTCCCGCGTCGCTCTCGCCGGTCTGGCACGACATCGCCAGAGAAGAGCTCGGCTTCACGGGGGTGGCGGTGACAGATGACCTGGGGATGCTGCTGTCGTCGGGAGACCCCGCCTATGCCGATCCGGTCGCGAACGGGGTGGCGGCGATCGCCGCAGGGAACGACCTGGTGCTGATGATCGCAGGTTCCGACGCGCAGACTGCCGGGGCGATGGCGGCAGGCATCGGGGCGGCGGTCGATGCGGGCGCGCTTCCGGCCGAGAGGCTCGAAGAAGCAGCGACGCGGGTGGTGGCGCTGCGCATGCAGATGGCTGCCGCGACGGCTCGATGGGCGACCTGCGACGACTGCGAGCCCGTCGGCTGACGCTCAGGCCGCCTCGCGGGCTCCCTCGCCGAGCCAGGCATCCAGCAGGGCCGACCGGAGTGCCGCACCACGGTCTGCGAATCCTCGCTGCCGGCGGACGTACTCGGCCTTGCCCTCCGGTGTCTCGATGGGCACGGGCACGATGCCCCAGGGCGAGAGGTCGTAGGGCGCGGCCTCCATGTCGAGGAGGCGGATGTCTCGGGCCAGCTCGAACGAATCGAGGAGCAGCTCACCCGGGATGAGGGGTCCCAGCTTGGTGGCCCACTTGTACAGATCCATGCCGGCGTGCAGGCAGCCCGGTTGCTCGAACAGCGGCTGCTCGTCCCTGCTCAACGAGGTGCGGTTGCGGGGCACGGCCTCGGGAGTGAAGAAGCGGAAGGCGTCGAAGTGGGTGCAGCGAAGGTCGTGGTTCTCGACCACAGCGTCGGTTCCATCCCGCCCGAGGCGCAACGGAACCGAGTGACGGGTCTCGTCCGCGCGGTACACCATGGCCCACTCGTGCAGTCCGAAGCATCCGAACTGTCCGGGACGCGACGCCGTGCGGCGGAGCATCCTCTCGATGAGCGATGCCAGCTCTGCCTTCTCCGTGCCGAAAGCCGCCGCATCGGGAACTGCGCTGTCCGCGCTGCTGCCTGTCGTGTACCACCGCCACTCGACTCGCTCGACGGCCTCCGCGAGCTCGACACCGGCACCGGGGTGCCAGCGACGCAGCTGAGCCGGTTTGTACGAGTAGTAGGTGAAGAGGAAGTCCCACACCGGGTGCTTCTCGGCCCTGGTCGCCCTGTCACGGTGCGCGGCGGTGAGCTCGTCGGCACGTTCACGGTGCTTCTCTTCGCGGAGGAGCCACTCCTGGCGGGCGATGGGCATGTCAGTGCAGGATGCCGGCTTCGCCCAGCAGGTCGCGAAGGCCCGCGCCGTCCTCGGCACTGACCCAGGGGGCGGTGTCCTCGGAGTGCGGCTCGTGTCCGGCGCGCCCACCGGCGAGCACGGCCTCGGCAGGAAGCAGGCGACGGATGGCGACACCGGCGACGGAATCGGGGTACTCGTCCATGAACTGACTGTAGATGGCCTCGTCGTGCTGCCCGTCGTCGCCGATCAGGAGCCACTTCACGTGCGGGAACTCGGTCGCCAGTCTCCGCAGGTTGGTCAGCTTGTGTTCGCGGCCGCTGCGGAACCAGCGTTCATGCGTCGGTCCCCAGTCGGTCAGGAGCATGGAGCCGGCGGGGAAGAGATGGCGACCGAGGAAGCGCCACAGCGTGGGGGCGACGTTCCAGGCGCCGGTGGAGAGATACACCATGGGGGCGCCGGGGTGCTGTCGCAGCAACTGGTCGAGGAGCACGGCCATCCCGGGTACGGGGAGTCGGGCGTGCTCGTCGAGTACGAAGGAGTTCCAGAACGCGATGAACGGACGAGGCAGCGCCGTCACCATCACGGTGTCGTCGACATCGGAGACCACACCGAACGTGGTCTCCTCGGCGACGATGAACGCTCTCGCCTCCACGGGGGCTTGCCCCTCGACGGAGAAGGTGAAGGTCTGCCAGCCGGGTTCGAGGTCGACGCGGATCATGGCATCCACCACGCCACCGCGGTCGGCCGCCACCTGATGGGTGGTGTCACCGAAATGCACGCTGACGGATGCGAAGCCCACGGGGATGCCGACGAAGCTGCGCCACCCGCGTACACTCGCCGGCTCGCCGTGACGTGTGCGGCGCTGCGGGGGCACGATCAGCACACGTCCGACCACGCGCACCCACCCGGGGCCGCCGTAGCCGGGGAAGGGCAGGATCGTCGCGACACGACCACGACGGCGCGCACGACCTTCACGCCAGACGTGGAGGCGGTGTTCGAGTCGGGCGAACCAGTGGATCCGGGGGGCTGGGGGAGCCGATGCCATTGACTCAGTCTTTCACGTCGGCGTCGGCCTCCGCTTCGGGCCCCTCCAGGTGACGGGCCTCGAGGCGCTGCAGCAGCTTCTTTCCGAGGAACGCCAGGAGCAGGAACAGTGCGATGACGCCGACGAAGATGTAGCCCGCGAAGTGCACGCGATCGACGAGCTCGCGGAAGCTGCCGGCCGCGAGCGATGTGACGCTCACGTATGCGGTTGCCCAGAGCGCGCAGGCGGGAGCCGTCCACGCCAGGAACCTGCGGTACGGGTACTCGCTCATGCCGACGGTCAGGGGGACGAGCGAGTGCAGCACGGGGAGGAACCG
>NZ_LSJW01000006.1:0-7711 GCF_001557335.1 Microbacterium sp. CCH5-D1 | reverse complement strand
GAACAATGGCAGGCGAACGACAGGCCCGACTTGCGGATCGAATCCGCGTGATCCTCGCGGAGAGGCTGGAGAAGGGGCTGCGCGATCCACGCCTCGGCTTCGTCACCATCACCGACGTCCGTGTGAGCGGAGACCTCCAGCACGCGTCCGTGTTCTACACGGTGCTCGGCACGGAGGAGGAGCGCATCTCCAGCGGAGCCGCGTTGACCTCCGCGACCGGCATGCTGCGCAGCGAGGTCGGACGACAGCTGAGCACACGACTCGTGCCGACGCTCGAGTTCATCCCGGACGCGCTGCCGGAGAACGCCGACCACATCGGTGCGTTGCTCCGCGAGGCGCAGCAGCGCGATGCGGACGTCGCGAAGCTGGCTTCTTCGGCTTCGCACGCCGGCGACGCCGACCCCTACCGCACGGAAGACGACTCGGAGTGAGAGCCGTTTGATACGCTCGGCTCCGCGGGACCCGATCCCGCGAAGCTGAGGGGGATCGGCGCATCGAGGGTACGGACACGACTGGGGGGCCGTTCGTCGCGCCCGCCGCGGCCGGACTTCTCCTGGCGGATCTCCTCGAGCAGGATCTCGGATGCGCTCCGCACGTTCTCGCGCGTCTGTCCGACGCCGTCGATGGCGACGTGCCGACGATTCGCGAGGTGGTCCAGCGTCTGACACCGGCTCAACGTCACGGGCTGCACTCGTTGCCGACGCCGCTCCCACTGGTGCCGGCCATCGCGCTCCGGTTCGCCGACCTGGAACTCGACGAACGTGATCGTGAGCTGCTGCTCGCGCTCGCGGTGCGCCTGGACGACGCTCTCGGTCCCCTCCTCGCCTTCGACGGACGAACGGCGACCGAACTGGCCGGTGCATCTGTCGCAGATCACGTGCTCGTGCACGCCGGTCGCGCACGGCTCGTCGATGCGAGACTGTCCGTCTGGGTGCAGGCGACGACCTGCGCGGCCAGGACTGCGGCGGTTCACCAGCGGTTGAGCGCGCTCTTCCGTGCTCGGGGCGAACGCGCGAGTGCGGACTGGCACCAGGCGCGGGCTTCACTCGAGGGAGCCCCGTCCACCGCACCTGGACTCACGCGGCTCGCCCGGCGGCTCTCCGAGGCCGGACAACCCGACCGTGCGCTGCTGCTCGCGACCGAGGCGCATAGACACGCCGTGGGCGATGCCAAGGACGAGGCATGTCTCGTCGCCGGCGCCTCGGCCCTGAGCGCCGGACTCGCTGCGGAGGCCGCAGCATGGCTGGGAGGTCTCTATCCGCGCGGAAGCACGCATCATCGGATCGCCGGCCTCGGCGCGCTGATCGTCGCTCGGACGTTCGTGCAGGGCGCAGTACCCGCCGTCGATCCGACCACGCTGCGGTCGAGAACGCTCGATCAGGAGGACTGGCGCCACTGGACCAGGGCTGCTGCTCTCGCGGCCGTCCTGTGCGCCGAGCGCGGCGACCGGATCGGGATGCGCACCTGGCTCGATGTCCTGCGAGACGGGGCCGCCCGCGCGGATGCAGGCGATGAGCTCCGCGATCCCGCCGTCGCGTTGTGCTGGCTCATCGTGGGCGATCGCGGCGGCGACGCCGTGAGTGGAGCCGGTCCGGCGAGCGGGGGCATGCTCCGCGCACTGCGCGCCGCGACGGACGGAGACATCGATCGTGCGCTCCGCCTGCTGTCGACCGATGGATCGGTCCTGTCCGTCGGCCCCGATCCTCTCGTCCCTGGGTACGAGAACAGCCCGGTCATCCAGGCCTATCGCGCGGTCATCGAGGTGCTGCTGCTGGTCTGGCGGGGCGACATCGGGCTTGCGCGCGACCGACTGATGCAATCGGCTCTCCGGCTTCCGATCGCGATGCCGTTCGCCGGCCTCGGCGTGGTCCTCGCCCGGCGCCTCGACGTGGCCGTGCTCGGTGAGCTCGGGCCTTTCGCCCGTTCGCTCGCGGCGGCCCTCCCCGTGGGAGTGAAGGTCGATCTGCTCGTGGACCGCGGCATCCGCTCGTTCCTCGCCGGTTCGTTCGACGAGGCTGCCGCGACGTTCCGGCTTTGGTCCGATCGCGGCGCACCGCAGCCGACGTTGGTGGTGCCGGGGCTGGAGGAGATGGCGTTCGTCGGTCAGGAGAGCGTCAGGACCGCGGCGGTCGAGCCTCCCGAGATCGCCCTCGCGCAGGAGCTGCGGATGCGCATCGCGACAGCGGGGGACGGGCGGTGGCCCTCCGAGAGCGAAGAGGTGAGCGAGATCGCGCGTACTCTCACTTCGCCGTTCGCGAGGGCGCGGGTGGAGATGATGCTCGGGACGCAGCAGGCGATCCGTGACGATCACGCGTCAGCGAGGATCCACCTCCAGTACGCGGAGCGGCTGTTCGAGATCTCCGGCGCAACCGCCTGGGCCAGAGCCATCCGGAACAGGCTGGATCGCCTCGATGCCAGGGAAGGAAGCATCCTCCCCGTGGCGGAGGCTCTCTCCGCGTGCCGTTCGGCCTGGGCGCTCCGGCTCACGGCGCGCGAACTGGAGGTCGCGATGCGCGCCGTCCGAGGAGCCGCGAACCGCGAGATCGCGGAGGCGCTGCGTGTCTCGGTACGCACCGTGGAGGTGCACCTCGGTCGGGTCTTCGTCAAGCTGGACGTGCGGAGCAGGGTCGAGTTGACGGTGCTCGCGCATCGCACGGATCACCACGTCTGAGCGTGCGGACCCGTCGAGGCGTCGGCTGCCGTGATCGCCTGCGGAAGACGTTCAGCGCGGCAGGAACAGCGCTGACCCGTCGGCTTCCGCGAGGCCGTCCGCGATGAGGGAGTCGATGGCGCGATCCCGCTGACCCGCGTCAGGCCAGTCCGGCAGCACGGCCGCCAGCGGAACAGGCTCCGGATCCAGGGTCCGCAGCAGCCGCAGCACCGCGCCGCGGGCCTGTCTGTCCGACCCCTCGTACGCCGCCTGGCGTCGCCGCTCATCCCCGGTGTCGGGTCTGCCGGCCGCCAGCCAGGCGCAGCTGCCTGCCAACGGGCACAGCTCGCATCGTGGTGATCGTGACGTGCACACGGTGGCGCCGAGTTCCATCGCCGCGGCGTTGAACATCGCAGCGGCATCGATGTCATCGGGCAGCAGCGAGGCCATCAGATCGAGGTCTCGGCGTGACGGCGCGCCCGGCTGTGCGCGGCCCTCGACGGCACGAGCGAGCACCCTTCGGGTGTTCGTGTCGACGACCGGGTGGCGGTCGCCGTAGGCGAACACGGCCACGGCACGGGCGGTGTAGTCGCCGATACCCGACAGCGCCAGCAGGTCGTCCACCCCGCGCGGTACGACCCCGCCATGCCGGTCGGTGATCTCGACGGCCGCGCGATGCAGCCATAGCGCACGCCGGGGATAGCCCAGGTTCGCCCACTGCTGCACGACGTCCGCCGTCGATGCGCTGGCCATCCTCGCGGGCGTCGGCCATCTCTTCAACCAGGCATCGAGGTGCGGGATGACCCTCACGACCGGCGTCTGCTGCAGCATGAACTCGCTCACGAGCACACCCCAGGCCCCGAACTCGTCGTGAAACTCGGGGCGTCGCCACGGCAGGTCTCTGGCGGTGGAGCGGTACCATTCGGGCAGGGCCGACACCACGTCGGAAGGGACCTGCGCGTCGGGCATCCCTCCAGCCTACGTGAGCGGGCCGAGGGGCCCGAGACCAGAGTCAGGGGCTTCATGATCCGTGCACGCGCCGCCGCGCTCATCCTCCTCACCGCTCTCGCTACGAGCGGTCTCACCGGTTGCACCGGGGGTGCGGCGCCCGCGCCATCCGACAGCCGGGAAGTCAGTCCCAGCCAGACACCGTCCGATTCTCCGAGCCCGACGACGGAAGCCAGAGTCGAGGTTGCGTCAGACCCGAGCACCTGGGTCATCGACGACGCCGGTGTCGGGCCGATCGAGATCGGTGGCGACTTCGCCTCGACGCTCGAAGGTCTCGCACCGGGATGGACTAACGACGCGGTCGACTGCTCATGGTCGGCGTGGTGGACGGCGTCGGATTCCGCTTACGGCATGTCCTTCGTGCGGGGCACCGAGAGCCCGAACGCTCCCATCCGCGAGATCTCCGTCTCCTCTACGAGCGAGTCGCTCGAGGGGGTTCCAGGGCCCCAGACGATGACCGGGTTGGGCGTCGGCGCCACCAGGGACGATCTGCTCGCGGCATACCCCGCCGCGCAGCAGGGGACGTCGACGATCGGGAGCGACAGCTGGATCATGCTCCCGAGTGAGACCGACGCCCACGTGTTCTTCGCGTTCCGGGAGGGTGCGGATACCGCCTGGGACGTCACGGTGACGACCGGTGCGGAGCCCTCGTACGAGGTCTGCGGCTGAGCGCCGTGACCGCTCCGCCCCGTCACCGTCGGTAGGCTGGGAGGATGGTCTCGCCCGGCATCCTCCTCGTCGACAAACCCGCTGGGCTGACCAGTCACGACGTGGTCGCCCGCACGCGGCGGGCGTTCGGCACCCGCAAGGTGGGGCATGCCGGAACCCTCGACCCGATGGCGACGGGTCTGCTGGTGATCGGCATCGAGGGGGCGACCAGGCTCCTGACGTACATCGTGGGTGCCGACAAGACCTACACGGCGACGATCCGTCTCGGCCAGACCACCGGCACCGACGATGCGGAGGGGGAGATCCTCACGACGGCCTCCGCCGATGCCTGGGCCTCGGTCACCGACGACGCAGTGTCGGCCGGCATCGCCGAGCTCACGGGGGAGATCTCCCAGGTCCCCAGTGCCGTCTCGGCGATCAAGGTGGACGGTCGCCGTGCCTACGATCGGGTGCGCGCGGGAGAAGAGGTCGTACTCGCGGCACGGGACGTCGTGATCTCGCGGTTCGACCTGCTGGCCACTCGCCGCGGAGAGGGGCACGTCGATCTCGATGTCATCGTCGAATGCTCGTCCGGGACCTACATCCGCTCCCTCGCCCGAGACCTCGGGGCGGGCCTCGGCGTCGGCGGTCATCTGACGGCACTGCGGCGCACGAGGGTCGGGCCGTTCGATGTGACCGAGGCCGTCGGGCTCGATGCACTCGAGGGCGCGCCGACCTTGACTCCGGGCGGAGCGGCGGCGCGGATCCTGCCCGTGCTCGAGATGTCCTCCGACGACGCGCGCGACCTCCGCCACGGCAAGCGATTGAGCGGACAAGCTGCACGTCTGCACGAGGCGATCGGCGCGGCGATCGACCAGGACGGTGCCCTGATCGGCATCGTCGAGAAGCGCGGCGCGGATCTCAAGAGCGCCATGAACATGCCGGAGGTCGCACCATGATCCTGTGGTTCACGATCGCGCAGATCGTCATCGCGGTCGCCGCCGGTGTGTTCTGCGTCGCCGCGGGGCTGGTCGGCAGAAGGCCGAGCGACTTCAGCGTCGGTGCCCTCGCCCTCGTCGAGGCGCTCCTCGTCGTCCAGGTGATCGTCGCGATCATCGCACCGCTGGCGGGCAACCCGCCGACCGGAGACCTCCTGGAGTATTGGGTGTACCTGGTCTCGGCTGCCCTGCTCCCGGTCGGAGCCGTGCTGTGGGCGCTCATGGAGCGCAGCCGCTGGAGCACGGTGATCCTCGGGGTCGCGGCACTCGCGATCGCCATCATGCTGTGGCGCATGCAGGTCATCTGGGCGGTCCAGATCGCGTGACGCGAGTGGTCGCCGCGGGAGCCCGGCGGCCTCCCGCGGCTCTAGGATGGAATGCGCTATGAGCTCCACCGCCCCCTCCTCTCGGATGACCGGAATCGGTCGCGTCCTCGTCATCGTCTACGCCGTCATGGCGCTGGCGGCGACAGGTCGCAGCTTCGTGCAGATCGTTCGCCGGTTCGACGAGGCGCCGCTGGCGTACTCGCTCTCCGCACTCGCCGCCGTCGTCTACATCCTTGCCACGCTCGCCCTCGTCCTGGCCCGTCGCCGTGGCTGGTACACGGTCGCCTGGGTCGCCATCGTCTTCGAGCTGACCGGCGTGCTCGTCGTCGGGCTGTTGAGCATCCTTCTCCCCGATCTCTTCCAGCACGAGACCGTGTGGTCGCTCTTCGGACGGGGCTACCTGTTCATCCCGCTGATCCTCCCCGTCTTCGGCATCTGGTGGCTGCGCACGCATCGGCCCGCCGATGTCGTGCGTCCGGTCGAGGTGGGCGCGTGATCGTCTTCCGCAGCCCGGAGGACGTGCCGAGCGACTTCGGTCCGAGCGCGGTCGCGATCGGCAAGTTCGACGGTGTGCACGCCGGCCATCGTGTGGTTATCGAACGCCTCGAGAAAGCCGCGGCCGCGACGGGAAGTCGGGCGGTCGCGGTCACCTTCGACCGCAACCCTCTCGCCGTCATCCGGCCCGACCGGTGCCCGGAGAACGTGGTCACGGTGGAGCGCAAGCTCGAGCTCCTGGGGGAGCTCGGACTCGACGCCACCCTGGTCCTCACGTTCGACGAGCAGCTCGCTGCCCGCAGTGCCGAGGACTTCGTCGTCGACATCCTCGTCGGAGCCCTTCAGGTCTCGACGGTTCTGGTCGGGCAGGACTTCCGCTTCGGCAACAGGGGAGCGGGCACTCCGGAGCTTCTACGGGAGATGGGCCCGCTGTACGGTTTCTCCGTCGAGGTCGTCGACGATGTGTACCTCCCCGGCTCCGAGCGACGCGTCTCGTCGAGCTGGATCCGCGAACTGCTGATGGAGGGCGATGTCGCCTCGGCGGCAACGGTGCTCGGTCGGTACCCCGACGTGCGCGGAGAGGTTGTGCACGGGCTCAAGCGCGGACGCGAGCTGGGTTTCCCGACCGCGAACCTGTCGACCATCGTCGACGCGTTCGTGCCGGCAGACGGGGTGTACGCGGGGTGGCTCGTCGACCACGACACCGGTATCCGGCACCCTTCCGCCATCTCCGTCGGCACGAACCCCACATTCGACGACGTGCTCGTCCGGCAGGTGGAGGCTCACGTGCTGGGCGAGACGGGCCTCGACCTGTACGGGCACGACGTCACGGTCGAGTTCGTCGACAGGCTGCGGGGGATGGTGGCCTTCGAGGGCATCGACAAGCTCATGGCGCAGATGGGTGCCGACGTGACGGATGCCGCGCGTGCCCTGGGGCTCCCGGGCTAGCGGGCCCGCTGTCCGAGTTCCGGCGCGGCGCGGCGCGGGCAATCGCGTTCGGGCGAGCGTCATGACATAGAATGGATATCGGCTCCCGCCGGACTTCGCGAATCTCGCGTACCACGACGGGAAGAAGACCCACTGTTCGTACGGTCCTGGCTCGTGCCACACGCGGACAACGAGAACGGCCCATGGCTTCCTGGGGGAAGCCGGAGCTTTCACGCTCAGGAGGAGCATGCCGACCACGGCAACCGCCGCCACGCGGCGCAAGAAGACGTCCCGTCGCGACGACGAGGCACCCCTCATCCCGATCCTCGCGCGCAAGGTGCGCGAGATCGAGGCGAAGTCGCAGCGCGGCAAGCTCGGACCCACGAACCGGGTGAAGTTCCAGGTGATCGCCTTCCTGGTGCGCGAGGAGCGCGCGAGAGTGAAGGCCGACAGCGAGATCACCGATCCCGCACGCGTCGAGCTGCTCAAGCGGCTCGACGGAGTCGCGACGATCCTCGCCAAGACGGCAGCCCGCGACACGTCGCTCATCCAGCTGCTCGAGGCCGACCAGGCGACGTCGCCGGTGGCGAAGCGCATGCGTCGGGACTGGCTGCTCGAATCCGGAGCTGAACTGGCGCCGGAAGAGCTCATCATCGCCG
>NZ_LSJW01000058.1:0-208 GCF_001557335.1 Microbacterium sp. CCH5-D1 | reverse complement strand
GGGCTTCACCCTGGCCGCCCTGTTCGACGCGCTGCACGAGCACGCCACCGCCGATCACATCATCCGCGAGGTCTGGGAGGGCGAGACCGAGGGCGACCGCGACCCGCTCCCCTGGGTCAACGGCCACGGCTCCCGACTCAGCGACGAGGACTATCGCGCTCGCGCCGATGACCTCGCCCACAACGAAGGCGACGAGCGATTCCACTTC
>NZ_LSJW01000057.1:0-10444 GCF_001557335.1 Microbacterium sp. CCH5-D1 | reverse complement strand
GTACCTGACCGATCCGAACGCCGATCCGGGCGACTACCTCGAGCTGAACATCGGTGCCGACCGTACCGCCGCGAACTACTTCTACCGCATCCCCGCGCTCGCCCACCTCGGCGACGGCGTGGTCCTCGCGTCGTGGGATGCCCGACCGGGGAGCGCGGCCGACGCCCCCAACCCGAACTCGATCATCCAGCGCCGTTCGACCGACAACGGTCGCACCTGGGGCCCGCTGCAGATCATCGCGGCAGGGAAGACCGGAAGCGGCCAGTACGGCTACTCCGACCCGAGCTACGTCGTCGACCGGGAGAGCGGCCGCGTCTTCGCGTTCTTCGTGCACTCCAAGGACCAGGGATTCCAGGGGAGCGCCTACGGAGACGACGACGCGAACCGGCAGGTCATGGGCGCCGCGGTGATCCACTCGGACGACGGCGGTGCGACATGGAGCGCCCCGCGGCTGATCACCGACGTCGCCAAGACCTCGAACGGCACCACCAGCGCAGGCGTGTACACGCCCGTGGCGGGGGACGTGAAGGGCACGTTCGCGACGTCGGGCGAGGGCATCCAGCTGCGTTACGGCGCCCACGCGGGCCGACTCATCCAGCAGTACGCCGGCACGGTGCGGCAGTCGAACGGATCGACGGCGATCCAGGCGTACTCGGTGTACTCCGACGACGGCGGTGTCACTTGGGAGCGCGGCGAGTATGTCGGCACCGGCATGGACGAGAACAAGGTCGTCGAGCTCTCCGACGGCCGTGTCATGCTCAACTCGCGCGACAGCTCCAACGGCCGTCTGCGCAAGGTGGCGATCTCGACGGACGGCGGCCACAGCTACGGGCCGGTCACCCGTGACCCCGAGCTGCCCGACCCCACGAACAACGCCTCGATCACGCGCCTGCACCCGGATGCCCCTGCGGCCAGCGTCGACGCGAGGAAACTGGTCTTCACGAACGCCAGCAACGGCGCCGACGGCAACCGCGTGAACGGGGCGGTGCGGCTCTCGTGCGACGACGGCGAGACCTGGCCGGGCCTGCGCACGCTCGAGACCGGCGCGTTCGCCTACTCCAGCGCCACGGCGATCGACGACGGCAGGGTGGGGGTGCTGTGGGAGGCCGGATACACGAACACCATGCAGTTCTCCTCGTTCGACGAGGCGTGGATGAACGCGGTGTGCGCCCCGCTGTCGGTGCCGCAGACCGCTCTCACCCCCGGTGCGGCCACCACGGTTCCGGTCACCGTCACGAACCAGGAATCGACAGCGCTCAGCGGTGCCGTCACCTTCCACACTCCGACCGGCTGGACGGCGACCACGGCGCAGGTCACCGGCCTCGCGCTGGGCGCGAGCGCCACCGTGAACGTGCAGGTCACCGCACCGCAGGGAGCCGCGGGCGCCCAGCGTCTGCAGGCCGCCTTCACCGCGGCCGACGGACGGCTGAGCCAGACGACGGCGACGCTCACGCTGCCGCAGTCGTCGGTGCTCGGCGCGACGCTCACAGCGACCAACACGTCGGCGGCGCGGAACGTCGTGACGAATCCGTACACCGTCGGCGAGCAGCTGAGCTTCCAGGTGCGGGTCGTGAGCACGGCGGGCATGAACACGGTCGTGACCCCGGCGGCGAACACCTTCACCACCGGCTTCGCCCCCACCGCGTGCCGGTGGCTGAACCTGCCGGCGTACGACGCCTACAACTGCAGCACCCCGCGGCGTACGCTCACGCAGGCCGACATCGACCGCGGCTGGTACACGCCGGAGTTCAGCTTCACCGTCGCGCCGGTCGACGGCTCGGCCCCCGCTGTCACCGTGGCCCACGCGGCCGCGCCCGTGGTGCTGCGCGACGGCGTGCTCGCGGCGACGATCACGGAAACGCGGGCGGATGCCGGGCGAGACCTGGCGGCGACCCCCTACGCGGTGGGTGAACAGGTGCCCTACGGCTTCCGGGTCGACAACCGCAGTCCGGTCACGGTCTCGGTGGTTCCCGCATCCGGCGACTTCTCGCCCTTCCTCCCGCCGGGGGCAGGAAACTGTCGGTATCGGGACCTGCCGGTCGGCGCGGGGTACGACTGCGGGACCGCGCGCCACACGGTGACCCAGGCCGACATCGACCGCGGCTTCTTCGTCGCCGACACGACGTGGACGGTCGAGGCGGCAGGGCAGTCGACGAAACGCATCGCCGTGGCGGGCGGCGAGGTCGATGTGATCGCGCGCACCCCCGGGGTGTCCGGCGCAGCAGTGGGTGAGTGGGCGGACGGGAACGGGAACGGCGTGGCCGATGCCTCCGACACCGTGACGTGGACCCGCACCGTCGAGAACATCGGCAACGTCGCGCTCGATGCCGTGACCGCTGCCGGAGCGGACGTGGGGGTGCTCGCCCCCGGTGAGAGGACGACCCTCGATCCGATCGTCGTCCGGCTCACGACCGACGACATCGCGCGCGGGTCGATCGATTCGGCCCCCTTCGATGCGGCGGCGGTGAACGGGGCGCTCGAGGTCTCCGCTTCGATCGACGCCTCGCCGCTCGTGCTTCCCATCGCCGCCGCATGGAGCACCGGGACCGTGTATGCCGAGGGGCAGCTCGTCTCGCTCGACGGGCGCCTGTGGCAGGCGTCGTGGTGGACGCGCGACCAGCGCCCAGGCGACCCCGTCGGTCCGTGGCAGGAGCTCGTATCCGACGCGGAGGGAGCGACCGTGTGGACGGCCACCCGCGTCTTCACCGCCGGCGATGCTGTCGTGCACGACGGCATGCGTTTCGAGGCGAAGTGGTGGACCCGCAACCAGCAGCCGGAAGCTGTGAGGACCGGCGGCCCGTGGCGGACGCTCGACTGACGCTTCTCCGCAGAGGGGGCAGCCGACGAGCGTCCTGAAAACTCACAGCCCGTTCCCAGGGCTGCGGGACCAAATCGGGCCGCTCGTCGGTTCTTCTCTGAGACGGCGCAGCCAGCGACGTCGGAGAAGGAGCCAGATCATGTCGAACGACTACGGCAAGACCCCCGAGGCCGTCAGCGGCCTCACCCACCTGCAGTACGAGGTGACGCAGCAGGACGCCACAGAGCCGCCGTTCCGCAACGCCTACTGGAACAACCACGACGACGGCATCTACGTCGATGTCGTGTCCGGCGAGCCCCTGTTCTCGTCGACCGACAAGTTCGACAGCGGTACCGGCTGGCCGAGCTTCACGAAGCCCATCGACGCCGACGCGGTGACCACGCGCACCGACCGGTCGCTGTGGATGAAGCGCACCGAGGCCCGTTCCGCCGGTGCGGACAGCCATCTCGGACACGTCTTCGACGACGGACCCCGCGCCGAGGGCGGTCTGCGCTACTGCATGAACTCCGCGGCCCTCCGCTTCATCCCGGCGGACAGCCTGGAGGAAGAGGGGTACGGTCGCTACAGCGCCCTCTTCGCACGCCCCACCACCACCGACACCCCCGACACCGCTGAGGAGCAGTCATGACCGACGACGGAAACATCACCCGCACCCCTGGAACCGAGACGGCCGTGCTCGCCGGCGGCTGTTTCTGGGGCATGGAAGACCTGATCCGCCGTCAGCCCGGCGTGCTCGACACCCGCGTCGGCTACACCGGCGGCTCGAACGACCACGCGACCTATCGCAACCACCCCGGCCATGCCGAGGCGGTCGAGATCGTGTTCGACCCGACGAAGACGACGTACCGCGACATCCTCGCGTTCTTCTTCCAGATCCATGACCCGTCGACCAAGGACCGTCAGGGCAACGACATCGGATCGAGCTATCGTTCCGCGATCTTCCCGCTCACACCGGAGCAGGAGACGGTCGCGCGCGACACGATCGCCGACGTCGACGCGTCCGGTCTCTGGCCCGCGAAGGCCGTCACCACGATCGAGCCGGCCGGTCCCTTCTGGCAGGCCGAGGAGGAGCACCAGGACTACCTGATCAAGTACCCGAACGGCTACACCTGCCACTTCCCGCGTGCGGGATGGGTGCTGCCGAAGCGCGACGAGGCCGCCGCCGTCTGAGCGCATCCCGACGTGTGGCCCGGTCGCCTGTCGACCGGGCCACACGTGTGTCGGATGGGTCTCTGCGGGCTAGGACTCGGCGGGCTAGGACTCGGCGGGCTGGGACTCTGCGAGGAACGCCACGGCCGCTTCCTTGAAGTCGCGGGAACCGGGGGCATTGAAGTGGTTCCGGTTCGGGATCTCGAAGAACCGACCGTCGGGGGCGGCCGCGGCCAGAGCCCGCGAGCCCTCGATGATCGCGTCCTTCGACCCGGTGGCGAAGAGGATCGGTCGAGTCGGCGCATCCGAGGGGTCGGGGTCGATCATGCCCGATGCCCGCATGCCCTCGGCGAGTGCGACGAGCGCCTGCAGGTCGTTGCCGGGCACCCGCTCGGTCAGCGCGATGTAGTTCTGTGTCGTCCGGTCGGCCACCGGCGTGCCATCGGCGATGTAGGCCCGCACCTGATCGAGGTCGAGCCGCGCGAGAGGGATGCCGTCCGGCACGCCTCCGAGCACCGCCCGTCCGATGCGATGCGGCAGCTCGCGGACGACCTCCCAGCCCACCCGCGCGCCGAGGGAGTACCCGACGTAGAACGCGTCGTCGACGAGGTACGTGTCCATCACGGTCTCGACGTCGGTGACCAGGGTGCGGATGCGATAGCCGTCGGGGTCGTGCGGCTTCTCGCTGAGGCCGTGCCCCCGCTGGTCGAGCGCCAGCACCCGATAGCCCGCACGCGTGAGCTCACGCACCCAGCCCGTGAGCACCCAGTTGTCGCGCGCGTTCGATGCGAAGCCGTGCACGATGACCACGACCGGGGCGTCGAGCTCACCCCAGGTGTAGGTCGCCAGCCGGGTGCCGTCGGCGGCGTACACGTGTTGGGGTGCGGGCATGCTGGTCAGGTCGGAGAGAGGGACGGCCACCTCTCCATCTTGGCCCTGTTCGCGGACGCGGGGCTCAGACGCCTTCGCGGGTCTGGGCGATGGGGCGGGCATCACCGGGCCACGGGGCACTGTGAGAAACGGCCCCCGGGGACCGAAGTCACCGGGGGCCGTTTCTCGTTCCGACGATCGCGAGGGTCAGACCCGATCGCGCAGGGCGGCACCGAGCTCGGCGTCGACGTTCGTCCAGTACTGGAAGAAGCGCTCGCGGATGGCGTCGACCGTGATCGAACGCCCCTGACCGGTCAGGGTCTCCAGGAAGCGCGCGCGCTGCTCACCGTCGAACACGTCGCGGTAGAGCGTGCCCGGCTGGCCGAAGTCGTCGTCCTCGGCGTGCAGGGTCGCGGCGGAGCGCTGGATCTCGCCGTCGGCTTCCCAGTTCACCTCGATGCCCTTCGACGGGTCGGCCTCCGGTCCGCCTGCCGCTCCGTAGGAGTTCGGCTGGTAGGTGCGGTGCGCGGCATCGTTGAACTGGTAGCGCATCGAGCCCTCGTGCTGGTAATTGCGGGCCTCGCTCGCGTGCGGCTGGTTCACCGGCAGCTGGTTGTAGTTCGGGCCGATGCGGTGGCGCTGGGCATCCGGGTAGGCGAAGATGCGCCCCATCAGCATCTTGTCCGGGGAGATGCCGGTACCGGGCACCTGGTTCGATGGCGAGAAGGCGGCCTGCTCGATCTGCGCGAAGAAGTTCTCCGGGTTGCGGTTCAGGGTCAGGGTGCCGACCTTGATGCGCGGGTAGTCCTTCTTGGAGATGGTCTTGGTGAGGTCGAACGGGTTGAACCGGTAGTCCTTGGCCTCGTCGTACGGCATGATCTGCACGTAGAGGTCCCACTTCGGGAACTCGCCGTCGGCGATCGAGCGGAACAGGTCGCGACGGTAGTGGTCGGCGTCCGACCCGGCGAGCTGCTCGGCCTCTTCGTTGCTCATCGCCTCGACGCCCTGCTGCGAGATGAAGTGGTACTTCACCCAGAAGACCTCGCCCGCGGCGTTGATCCACGAGTAGGTGTGCGAGCCGTAGCCGTTCATGTGGCGCCAGCTGAGGGGGAGACCGCGGTCTCCCATGAGATACGTGACCTGGTGGGCGCTCTCCGGCGACAGGGTCCAGAAGTCCCACTGCATGTCGGGGTCGCGCAGGCCCGAGTCGGCCAGTCGCTTCTGCGAGTGGATGAAGTCCGGGAACTTGATCGCGTCGCGCAGGAAGAACGTCGGAGTGTTGTTGCCGACGATGTCGAGGTTGCCCTCCTCGGAGTACATGCGGAGCGAGAAGCCGCGCACATCGCGCCAGGTGTCGGGCGAACCCTGCTCGCCGGCGACCGAGGAGAAGCGGATCAGGGTCTCGCTCGTCGCTCCTGGCTGGAAGACGGCTGCCCGCGTGTAGGCGGACACGTCTTCGGTGACGACGAACTCGCCGAACGCGCCGCCGCCCTTCGCGTGCGGGTTGCGCTCCGGCACCCGCTCGCGGTTGAAGGCCGCGATCTTCTCGACCAGGTAGTGGTCGTGCAGGACGGTGGGGCCGTCGGCACCGACGGCGAGCGAATGCGTGTCGCTCGCGATCGGGGCTCCGGCCTGCGTGGTGGTGGCAGGTTTCGTCATGGTGTTCTCCTTCTCCGCGTGGGCGCGACGATCAACCCCATCCGGGGACGGGCGATCGGCGGCCCTGCTACTGCGCGGCGTTCTGGCAACTGGGGCACAGGCCCCAGAAGGTGACTTCGGCTGTCTGGACGGTGAATCCCCCCGTCGAGGACGGGGTGAGACACGGAGCTTCACCGACGACGCAGTCCACATCGCCGATCGCACCGCAGGAGGTGCAGACGACGTGGTGGTGGTTGTCATCGATGCGCCGCTCGTAGAGCGCTGCGGAACCTGCCGGTTCGATCCGGCGGATGAGACCCGCCGTCGTCAGGTCCGCGAGGATGTTGTGCACCGACTGGATCGACGTGGTCGGCAGCACTTCGGACACGGCGCGGTAGACCCGCTCCGCATCCGTATGGGCCATGGAGTCGAGAGCCTCGAGAACGGCGACGCGGCCCGCGGTCGCCCGAAGCCCAGCGCCGCGAAGCGCCGAGTCGAGTTCTGTCTCCATCCCCCGAGGCTACCTTGTTTTTTGAATAACTCAAAAGAAAGAATTCCGGCATGCCGCGTCCGGCTGCGGGGAGAACCGGAGATCTAACCCAGGTGAGGTCCCAAAAGAGTCCTGGGAATCCGGCG
Source organism: Microbacterium sp. CCH5-D1 (assembly GCF_001557335.1). NCBI lineage: Bacteria > Bacillati > Actinomycetota > Actinomycetes > Micrococcales > Microbacteriaceae > Microbacterium > Microbacterium sp. CCH5-D1. Next base: position 3,333 of record NZ_LSJW01000057.1, on the reverse strand, counting down.
AGCCCTCCGCTACTCTGGGCAAAATCACAGCTTGGGCGGCGTGGTGGTCGCGCGAGCGAAGCCGAGGGAGCCTCGATGCCGTCTCAGACCAGCCAGCCCGGTGTCCTGTCGTCTGCGCGAGAAAAGCAGCGCCGATCGTTTCTGGCTCGTCTTCGCGTCTCCCGTGCGCGTCGGAAGCCCTTTGCCGTCGTCGCGCTGCTGACTCTCGTGCTCGCTGGGCTCGTCGTCCCCGCGACGACGGCGAGCGCCGCCCCCGGTGACGCCGCACAGCTGTACCTGGGCCCGTCCTACGAGGGGCCGACCGTCGGATCGGACAAGGATCTGACCGCACCGACCGAGTGTCCGTCGAACTCCGTCCTCACCGGGGTGCAGACGGAGAACCGGCAGAACGTCCCCACGAACAGTGCGAACTCGATCCTGGTGCGATTCAGCATCCAATGCTCGACGATCACCGTGAACAACGCCGGGATCGTCACCGGCACCGTGAATCCGACCTGGATCACCGGACCCACCTGGGATCAGAGCCGCGGCAACGTGCAGACGGGCACCTGCCCCGCCAACACTTTCGTGCACCGCATCACCGGCACGACTTTCGTCGGTGACAACGGCAGCCGTTGGCCGTCGTCGGTGCAGATCACCTGCCGCCCCATGACTCTCGCGCCGGCGGGCGCGATCCGCGTCGATCTGGCCGCGACCCCGACGGTCATCACCATCGGTGAGAACTTCAACACGAACGGGGGCCTCGACACGCCGACCCCGCGCTGCGGCCCCGCAGACACGACCGGCACCAGCGACATCCTGGTCCGCGGCTACCGCGCGCAGAGCGGCGGGGAGGGCATCGACGGGTTCAACCCCTCGTGCGCCACGGTCCCCGACGACTTCGGCGACGCGCCAGCCAGCTACGGTTCCGTCTCCCACGAGCTGAACGCCGCGACCTACCTCGGCTGGTCGGCCGATGCCGAGACCGCGATGCAGTACAGCGCGAACGCGACCGGCGACAACCAGGTCGGCGGAACCGCGCCGAACCAGTTCATCAACGATGAGAACGGCGTCGCGACCTTCGGGCCGATCACGGCAGGGGTCACCGGCAGCTACTCGGTCTCGGTGCTGGTCTCGAACAAGGTGGAAGGTGCGGCCGCGACGCTCGTCGGCTGGGTCGACTTCAACCGGAACGGCGTCTTCGACGCGAATGAAGGCGTGTCGACGGTCGTGCCGGCAGGAACTCCCGATGGCTCCTCCGTCACGCTCACCTGGCCGGGCATCATCTCCCAGACCGTGGCGGGGCCGACGTTCGCGCGGTTCCGGATCGCCAACGGCACCGGCTTGACCACGTCTACGCCCACGGGTACCGGAGACCCCGGTGAGGTGGAGGACTATGCCCTCACCATCGCTGCGGCGAACCCCGGAATCTCGCTGTTCAAGTCCGCGTCGCCGTCCGGTCCGGATGACTTCACGGTCGGACAGGTCATCGACTACACGTTCGTGGTCACGAACACGGGCGATGTGCCCCTCACCGACATCAGCGTCGACGAGACCGCCTTCACCGGCTCCGGCACTATGTCGACCCCGGTCTGCCCGACGACGCCTCTGGCGCCTGGGGCACAGGCGACCTGTACTGCGAGCTATACGCTCACACAGGCCGACATCGACAGCGGTTCCCTCTCCAACACCGCGACCGCGACGGGCGTCCCGCCGGGCATCCTCGTGCCCCCGGTCTCCCCACCCTCGACCGTGAACGTGCCGGCGACATCCACGGCCGCGCTCACCCTCGTGAAGAGCGCTGACACCGCAGAGATCACCGCAGCGGGGCAGGCCATCGCCTACTCGTTCCAGGTGACCAACTCCGGCAACGTGACGCTCACGAACGTCACCGTGGATGAGACGGCGTTCTCCGGCACCGGAACGCCCCCGGTGATCACCTGCCCGGCGGGAGCCGCCTCGATGATCCCTGGCGCGCAGATCACGTGCACGGCGACCTATACGACGACCGTCGCCGACTACAACTCCGACTCCCTCGACAACACGGCCACCGCGACCGGCACCCCGCCCTCGGGCACGCCGCCGGTGTCGCCGCCGTCGAGCGTCGAGATCCCCGTCGCCTCGGCACCGGGGCTGACCGTGGCGAAGACGGCCGATCGCACGCAGCTCACGGCGGCGGGCGAGACGATCAACTATTCGTTCCTGGTGACGAACACCGGCAACGTCACGCTCACGGGCGTGACGGTGAACGAGACGGCGTTCTCCGGGACGGGGACGCCTCCGGTGGTCACGTGTCCCGCCGGCGCGGCGTCGCTCGCGGCAGGGGCGACCGTGACCTGCACGGCGTCGTACGTCGTGACACAGGCCGACATCGACTCGGGCGGCGTGACGAACACGGCGACGACCACCGGTACCCCGCCCACGGGTGAGCCTCCGGTGTCTCCGCCGTCGACCGTCGTCGTCCCCCCTAACCCCGTGCCCGGCATCAGCGTCGTCAAGTCGGCGAGCCCGAACACCCCTGACGCCTATCAGGTGGGACAGGAGATCACCTACTCGTTCGTCGTGACCAACACCGGCAACGTCACTCTCACCAACGTGACCGTGAACGAGGAGGACTTCTCCGGTTCGGGAACGCTGTCTCCGATCCAATGCCCGGCAGGCGCGGCTTCCCTCGCTCCGAGCGTTCAGATCGTCTGCACCGCCACGTACGTGCTGACCCAGGCGGATGTGAATGCGGGGCAGGTCACAAACAGCGCGACGGCGACAGGGGTTCCGCCCGGTGGTCTCGTTCCTCCGGTCTCGCCGCCTTCTGAGACCGAAGTCCCCATCGTCCCGGCTCCTGCGATCAGCATCGTGAAGTCGGCGACTCCTGCGACGATGACGGCCGTGGGCCAGACGCTCGCGTACTCGTTCGTGGTGACCAACACCGGAAACGTCACCCTCACCGACGTGACGGTCGACGAGACGGCGTTCTCCGGCTCCGGTTCACTGTCCGCAATCGTGTGCCCGGCGGGGGCTGCGAGCATGCTGCCCGGTCAGATCATCACGTGCACGGCGGAGTATCAGACGACGCAGGCCGACGTGGACTCGGGGCTCCTGACGAACACCGCCATCGCCACGGGCACCCCGCCGTCGGGGCAGCCGCCGGTCTCGCCGCCTTCGACGGTCGAGGTCCCGTTCGACGGGACCAACTCGCTCGCCCTCGAGAAGCGAGCGAACCCGGTCGACGTCAACGGCAACGGTGTCATAGACCCCGGCGACCGTATCGAGTGGACGATCATCGTCACGAACACCGGCGCGCAGACCATCGACGACATCGTCGTCAGCGACCCCACGGCTGGTCCGGTCACCTGT
>NZ_LSJW01000056.1:0-41897 GCF_001557335.1 Microbacterium sp. CCH5-D1 | reverse complement strand
GACCACCGAGTCCCTCGCGGGAGCTCTGCGCTCCAGCGCCACGAGAGGCGTGTGGGGCGAGACGCAGCTCCGCCGTGTCGTCGAAGCCGCAGGCCTCACCCGACACATCGACTTCGACCTGCAGGCGACGATCTCCAGCGACCGGGGCCAGGGCCGTCCCGACATGGTGATCCGGCTCGCGGGTGGGAGCTCGATCGCGGTCGACGCCAAAGTGCCGCTCGACGCGTACCTCGAGGCATCTGCGCTTCCGGGCGGCGACGCCCAGGAGCCTCAGCGTCGAGCATTGATGCAGAAGCACGTGAAAGCAGTCCGAGCACACATCGACGCCCTGGCGAAGAAGGCCTATTGGGCGGGGCTCGATGCGAGCCCGGAGTTCGTGATCTGCTTCCTGCCGAGCGAATCGCTGCTGGCCGCCGCGATCGACGAAGACCCGACGCTGCTCGACTACGCATTCGGCCGACGAGTCGCGCTCGCCTCCCCCGTCAACCTCTGGGCCGTGCTCAAGACCGTAGCGTTCACCTGGACACAGCAGGAGGTCTCGACCGAGGCTCGCACATTGCTCGCGCTCGGCACACAGTTGTACGACCGGCTGGGAACCCTGGCCGGACACGCCGACGATCTGCGCCGCGCCCTGGAGCGCACCGTCGACAGCTACAACCGGTTCGCCGGTTCGCTCGAGACACGCGTGCTCGTGACCGCTCGCCAATTCCCCGGGGTCGACGCGTCGGCGCTCTCGACCGCCCCCGCGGTGACGACAGGGGCGGCCAGACGATTCACGGCACCGGAGCTGATCGCCTCTGAGGAGAGCACCCACGAACCGGAGTCAGGCGACGCGGTGGCTGACGCGGCGCGCGACGAGTCGGCACTCCGCGCAGACGTGGGCGACGTGCGGATCAGACTCGACGAAGAACGCTGATCCAGCGCTCACCGAGCAAGAGGGCGCCGTGATCAGGCGATACCGGGAACGCCGCTGAGCAGCAGGATCACCAGACCGCTGGTTGCCAGGAACGCGCCGATCATCCACCATGCGCTGAGCTCGTGCCCCTCATCGCGCCGGACGCGGAAGAGAACATCCGCACGTCGGGCCGGGTCTACTGCCGGTGCGACGGGGGCCACGGTCGGGGGCTTCGGAGCGGATTCCGCGTCCGCGCTCACCCGGAGGATGCGCCCTGTGTTCGTCGTGACGATCCTAGTCGCGGCGGCTTTCGAGCCGCTCGTATGCTGCGTTGTCATCTGTTCGCCCTCCTGTGCCTGCGGTGCCTGGCGGCTCCGTCGACGGCGACAAACCCAGTGACAATTGTGACACGGGGGGCCGGCGAACCGTGGATCGTCGGGGTGTGAGGCGATACCGGCTCGATAACGATGCCGACGGCCTCAGCGCCGACGATCACACGACGGCGAACACGAGAAGCGTCAGAGCCACTTCGAGACGAGGTGCTCGGACGCGATGCGACGGAGCGTCCCCGAGGCGCCTCTGAGCACGACGCTCTCGGTGTACACATAACCGCGCTCGCGCCGGACACCCGCGACGAGCTGGCCATCGGTGACACCGGTCGCGACGAAGATCGTGTTGTTGCCCTGCACCAGATCGTCGGCCTCGTACACCTTGTCCATGTCGAGCCCCGCGTCGATGCCGCGCTGGCGCTCGTCGTCGTCACGCGGCCAGAGCCGACCCTGGATGTGGCCGCCGAGCGCCTTGATCGCACAAGCCGTGACTATGCCCTCGGGGCTGCCTCCGATGCCGACGCACATGTCGGTGCGGGCGTCGTGGCGTGCCGCATTGATGCCGCCGGCGACGTCTCCGTCACTCATCAGACGGGTGCCGGCGCCGGCATCGCGGATCTCCTGGATGAGCTGCTCATGACGCGGACGGTTCAGCACCGAGACGACGATCTCGTCGACGGGCTTGTCGAGAGCGCCGGCGAGCTTGCGGATGTTCTCCCCGATGGGCAGACGGATGTCGACGACACCGACGCCGGCGGGCCCCGTCACGAGCTTGTCCATATAGAAGACGCTCGAGGCGTCGAGCATGGTGCCGCGGTCCGAGACGGCGATCACCGACAGGGCGTTCTGTCGACCGGCAGCGGTCAGTGAGGTCCCGTCGATGGGGTCGACGGCGATGTCGCACAGCGGCCCTCGGCCGGTTCCGACGATCTCGCCGTTGAAGAGCATCGGGGCGTTGTCCTTCTCGCCCTCACCGATGACGACCCGTCCCTGGAAGTCGACCGTGCCGAGGAAGGCCCGCATGGCGTCGACAGCCGCGCCGTCCGCAGCTTCCTTCGCGCCGCGACCGATGAACGGCACAGCGCGGATGGCCGCAGCCTCCGTCGATCGCACCAACTCCATCGCCAGGTTGCGGTCGGGACGAAGCGGGCTCAGATCAGCAGTAAGACTCACCATGCGGTCAGCCTAGCCATCGTGAGCTCCGAATCCGCCGCTTTTCGGGCACGATCCGCCGAAGGAATCGCTGTTCTTAACAGCTACGCAGAAGCGGACGTGCTCGCCCCCGGCCGCGACTGCGGTATCGGCGCGTGCGCCCCGATAGAGTGGCAGCTGTCCCGGCTTCCCCTATCGCAGGAGTTCTCATGCCCGTCGCCACCCCGGATCAGTACGCCGAAATGCTCGACCGCGCGAAGGCCGGCGGCTTCGCGTACCCCGCATTCAACGTCTCCAGCTCGCAGACGATCAACTCCGTCCTTCAGGGCCTGACCGAGGCCGGCTCCGACGGCATCATCCAGGTCACCACCGGTGGCGCCGACTACTTCGCCGGCCACACGGTGAAGGCTCGCGCCACGGGCGCTCTCGCATTCGCGCGCTTCGCCACCGAGGTCGCCAAGAACTACCCGATCACCGTCGCCCTGCACACCGACCACTGCCCCAAGGACGCACTCGCGGGCTTCGTCGAGCCGCTGATCGCCGCTTCGGAGGAAGAGGTCAAGGCCGGTCGCAACCCGATCTTCCAGTCCCACATGTGGGACGGCTCCGCTGTTCCCCTCGCCGAGAACATCGAGATCGCGAAGGATCTGCTCCCCCGCATGAAGGCCATCAACGCCATCCTCGAGGTCGAGATCGGCGTCGTCGGCGGCGAGGAGGACGGCGTACAGCATGAGGGGTCGAACGAAGCTCTCTACACGACCTTCGCCGACGTCGACCAGGCTGTGCAGGCGCTGGGTCTCGGTGAGCAGGGGCGTTACATCGCGGCCCTCACCTTCGGCAACGTCCACGGTGTCTACAAGCCCGGTGGAGTGAAGCTGCGTCCCGAGCTGCTCGGCGAGATCCAGGCGGAGGTCGCCGCGAAGTACAACACCGGCCCCAAGCCGCTCGACCTCGTGTTCCACGGTGGCTCGGGCTCGACCGATGAGGAGATCGCCCTCGCGGTCGCCAACGGCGTCATCAAGATGAACATCGACACCGACACCCAGTACGCCTACACGCGTGCCATCGCCGACTACATGTTCAAGAACTACGACGGCGTTCTGAAGGTCGACGGCGAGGTCGGCAACAAGAAGCAGTACGACCCGCGTGCCTGGGGCAAGATCGCCGAGTCGGCCATGGCCGCCCGCGTGGTCGAGTCGACCCGCCAGCTCGGCTCGTACGGCCAGTCCAAGAGCTGATCGGTCGCGAGACACAGAAGGGGCCCGGCATCCTGCCGGGCCCCTTCTCGTTCTCCGTGGAAGCTGCGCCCGCGCAGACCTCACGGAACGTCCTCAGGGACGCGTCATCTGCTCGAGGTGCGCGATGAACGCCGGATCGCCCATCATCGGCACGGCGATGCAGACCGACACCACACCCATGGTCACGATGGCCCCGACGATCGGAACCCACCACGTCACACGTCCACGGCGGAGGCGACGGATCGAGAGCGCGGCGGTGACCGACCACCCGACGGCGAGCAGGATCGCGGCGATCGTGCCCCAGGTCCTCGCGGACGCGAAGTTCGTGAACTCGCCTTCGATGCCGATGATCTTCATCGTCTGGTTCATGACGCTCGGCAGGTCCAGGTACGACAGCCCGGTGACGACGACATTGATCAGTCCGTACGCCAGCATGGCGATCGTGGCGAAACGATCGAGCGGGTGCGCCCGCTTCGCGGGGGAACCGCCCGAGGGGCTCGACGCCGCGACCGCTCCCGGCACGGCCGGCGGTGGTGACGCTGCAGCGGCTGGAGCGATCACAGGCTCATCGATCGGAGGCAGACCCGCGGCCCGTCGCTGCTCCTCCGGGGTCGCGAGTTCTCCGTACTGGGGCCGCTGATCGCTCATCTCGCCATGCTAACGGCATACCCTCATGCCGCCTCCCAGCAACTGCGTGCCGAAAACGATAGCGGCCCCGGAGAAGTGGGGACTTCTCGGGGCCGCGGACGTGAAGCGCTGGGGACGCTTCTCATCCAGGTCGACCGCCAGCGCTGGGGACGCTCGAGGCGGTCGGTAGCGCTCTTGTATGCCGCTACTCCCCCCATAGTAGGAAAACGCATGCCGCCGCGCCAGGGGTCTGACTTCAGATAGTGAAATCCTCGTCGGATGACCCGCTGTCCAGAGCATCCGCGCCGAGTTGCAGCGAGAGGCGCCTCGCGGCGACCTGCAGCTTCGACACCAGCTCCCTGTCGACCACATCGCGCTCGGCGTTCAGCGAGATCGCGAGCGACGCGGTGACGCCAGGGGCGATGACGGGCACAGCAAGGCAGGTCGCACCGATGGCGTACTCCTCGTGGTCGACAGCCCACCCCGGCGAGCGCTCCAGCTGTGTGAGCAATGTCCTGCGATCGGTGATCGTACGCGGGGTGAGCTCAGGCAGCCGATGGCGGGACAGGTAGTCGAGGCGATCCTCCTCCGAGAGGTCGGCGAGGATCTGCTTGCCCAGCGCAGTCGCGTGGGCGCTGGACTGCAGCCCCACCCAGAGCTCGATCCGAGGGTTCCGGACCGCGTCGACGATGTCGACCAGATGCATCTCCCCGTCGTCGAAGCGCGACAGGTAGGCCGTGGCTCCCACCTCCTCGGTCACCTCGCGCAGCGCCGCGCGCACTCGAGCGAGGAACACGCCCCTGGAGCCGATCTGCTGCTGGAACGACGGAAACCGACTGCCGAGCACCACGCCGTCCGGCTCCGACGACAGATACCCCTCATGCACGAGCGTGCGCACCAGGTTGTAGGTCGTCCCCGGCGTCAGTCCGGTGATCGCCGCGAGCATCTTCGGCGGAAGCGGGCGTGGGGAGTTCGCGACGATGTCGACCAGTCGCAGAGCGCGTTGCACCGACCCGATGAGGGTGGGCTCCGCCTCCGCGGCGCTCAACGCTACGCGCCTCCTCCGGATGCACGACCGCCGAGAGCCCGGGCGTCCCGCTGACCGGCAGCGTCCTGACGCAGTTCCTTGGGCAGGGAGAACATCAGATCCTCCTCAGCGGTCTTCACCTCTTCGACATCGCGGTAGCCGGCGTCGCCGATCGCATCGAGCACCTCGCGGACCAGTACCTCGGGCACGGATGCTCCGCTGGTCACACCGACCGTCTCGACGCCGTCGAGCCACTCCTGCTGGATCTCCTCGGCATAGTCGACGCGGTAAGCGGCCTTCGCTCCGTACTCGAGGGCGACCTCGACCAGACGCACGCTGTTGGACGAGTTCGACGAGCCGACCACGATCACGAGGTCTGCCCCGGCGGCGACCTTCTTGATCGCGACCTGACGGTTCTGCGTGGCGTAGCAGATGTCGTCCGACGGCGGATTCTGCAGTTCGGGGAATCGCGTGCGCAACCGGTTGACCGTCTCCATCGTCTCGTCCACCGACAGCGTGGTCTGCGACAGCCAGACGACCTTGTTCGGATCCTTCACCACGACGGTGTCGGCTTCTTCGGGAGAGTTCACGACGGTCACGTGGTCCGGCGCCTCTCCAGCCGTGCCCTCCACCTCTTCGTGCCCGTCGTGACCGATGAGCAGGATCTCGAAGTCGTCGCGCGCGAAGCGCACGGCCTCGCGGTGCACCTTGGTGACCAGAGGACAGGTGGCATCGATCGCGTGGAGTCCCCGATCGGAGGCCGCGTTCACGACCGCGGGTGAGACGCCATGGGCGCTGAAGACGATGTGTGCACCCTCGGGGACCTCGTCGACCTCTTCGACGAAGATCGCACCCTTCTCCTCGAGCTCGGTGACGACGTGGATGTTGTGCACGATCTGCTTGCGCACGTAGACGGGGGCGCCGTAGCGTTCGAGAGCCTTCTCCACCGCGACGACCGCGCGGTCGACACCCGCACAGTAACCGCGCGGGGCGGCGAGCAGAACACGCTTGTGTCCGGCCACCGGGTTATCCTGAAGCCGCCCGGCCGCCGCACGCACTCGTGGGAGGCGGGGCACGGGGAGATGAACGGCAGTCGAAGTCACCCTTGAATTCTACCGTCGCGCAGCTGTGCACGGCCGGGGAGGTTCGAGGGCAGGGAACGGGAGCGGATGACAGTCTTCGAAGCGACGACGGGCCAGGGCGAGACGCCGCCGGCCGACTCGGTCGCACCCCGCGATTCCACCGCAGACGCCCCCACCTCCGTCACCCGCCTCAACGCGACGATCCGCGACTTCATCGCGCGGTGGAACACGGTCTGGGTCGAAGGCGAGATCACCTCGTGGAACGTGCGAGCCGGCAACGTGTTCGCGCGCCTGAAGGACACCAGGTCCGACGCGCAGATCTCCATCCGCGTGTGGTCGAGCGTGCGTGCGCGCATCCCGTCCGACATCGGCGTCGGCGACCATGTGGTCGCCGCGGTCAAGGCCGACTACTTCGTCAAGGCGGGCGACTTCAGCTTCGCCGTCTCCGCGATGAAGCACGTCGGGCTCGGCGATCAGCTGGAACGCCTCGAGAAGCTCCGCGTGCAGCTGCGGCAGGAGGGGCTCTTCGATCCTTCGCGCAAGAAGCGCCTCCCCTTCCTCCCGCACGTGATCGGCCTCATCACGGGCGAGCGCTCGGACGCCGAGAAGGATGTGCATCGCAACGCCGAGCTGCGCTGGCCGCAGGTGCGCTTCCGCACCGAGTACGCCGCCGTGCAGGGGGACCGCTGTGTCCCGGACACCCTCGCCGCGCTCGCTCGGCTCGACGCTGATCCCGAGGTCGACGTGATCATCATCGCCCGCGGCGGCGGCGACCCGCAGACGCTGTTGGGCTTCAGCGACGAGAGACTCGTGCGAGCGGTCGCCGCGGCATCGACGCCTGTGGTGAGCGCGATCGGGCACGAGAACGACCACCCGCTTCTCGATGACGTCGCCGATCTCCGCGCCTCGACACCGACCGATGCCGCGAAGCGCGTCGTGCCCGACGTGGGAGAGCAGCGAGCCCTCATCGCGCAGCTGCGGTCGCGAGCGACCTCACGGCTCACCCAGCGCCTCACGCACGACATCGCCCAGCTGGAGCAGCTGCGCTCGCGACCGGTGCTGCGCTCGCCCGCACCGATCATCGATGCCCGCGCCCAGGAGACGTGGCTGCTGCTCGGGCGTGGACGGGACGCCGTGAACCGACAGCTCGACGACGCCGGGCGCCGCACGGGAGAACTCCGCGCATCCCTGCGAGCCCTCTCCCCCGCGGCGACCCTGGCTCGCGGCTACGCGATCGCCCACCTCGACGGTGGTGTGATCCTCCGCGATGCCACCGACGCTCCCGCCGGGAGCGGCCTCACGATCACGCTGGATCGTGGATCGCTGGCAGCCCGCTCCGAGGGCGAGATCCCCGAAGGGGACTGAGCAGAGCGTCGGCATCGATCGACGTAAGATGGAGGAGTGAGCGCCCTGAACGACACCCCCGTGGACACGCTGTCGTTCGAGGCGGCCCGTGACGAACTCGTCAAGGTGGTCGCAGAGCTCGAGCAGGGCTCCCCCACACTCGAGCATTCGCTCGCGCTGTGGGAGCGCGGAGAGGCGCTGGCCGCACGCTGCGAGGAGTGGCTGCTGGGAGCGAAGCGGCGTCTTGACGCTGCTCGTGCCGCGGCTTCCGATGCCGACGACGCCGGAGAGTCATGAGCAAGCAGCCCCCCATCATCGCCGAGCTCGGCCGTCCGGAGACACCCGACGAGACCGCCGCCAGGAAGGCGGCGTCGAGCAAGGCGTACCGATCGAGCCAGACGGTGCGGAACCTGGTCGCAGCGCTTCTCGTGACACTCGCCGTGGTCGCCGTCATCATCTTCGCGGTTCCCCGCGGCGCACCCGTCGAGCAGAAGCCCCTCGACGTCGCCGCGGTGGCCGAGGGGGTGGAGTCCTCGATGGACCGCCCCGTCCTCATCCCGGAACTCGGCGACTTCTGGCGCGCGAACGGGGCCGAGATGCAGGGTGGCGCGACCGTCGTCTGGGAGGTCACGCTCGCCCCCAAGTCGGACAAGGAGCGCGGGTTCATCAAGGTGGACCAGGCCTTCGACGCGGATTCGTCCTGGGCTCCGCAGCGCTTGAACGGCATCGCGCCGACCGACACGGTGCGCATCGGCGGGCTCGACTGGGACGTCTACAAGCCGGGTAGCGCGGAGTCGAACGCCAACGTCACCTACGCCATCGGCACGCAGGCCGGCGTCGACTACATCCTGCTCTACGGCTCACGGTCGGCCGATTCCACGGCCGAACTCGCCGAGAGCCTCATCCCGCAGATCCGCACCATCTCGGAGACCCCATGACCCACCCCCTCACCCCCGCCGACCTGAAGGTGTGACATGACCACGACTCCCGACGCCTCCCTGCTCGAGCACGCTCGCGCCCTCGATGGGAACGACCCGCTGCGCGCTCACCTCGACGCCTTCTCCGAGGCACCGGGCGTCGACGCGTATCTCGACGGCAACTCGCTCGGGCGCCCGCTGCGCGACATGCCGGAGAAGCTCGCGGCCTTCGTACGCGACGACTGGGGCACGCGGTTGATCCGGTCCTGGGACGAGCAGTGGATGGCGCTGCCGATGGAGCTGGGTGACCGCATCGGACGCGTCGCGCTGGGCGCCGCGGCCGGCCAGACCGTGGTGGCCGACTCGACGAGCGTGCTGATCTACAAGCTCATGCGTGCCGCCGCTGCCGCCGACCCCGCGCGCACCGAGCTCGTGATCGAGGCGGGCAACTTCCCCACCGACCGCTTCCTCGCCGAAGGCGTCGCGGCGGAGACCGGGATGACGCTGCGCTGGATCGAGCCCGACCCCGTGCACGGGGTGTCGGTCGCCGATGTCGAGGCCGTCCTCTCCGAGCGCACCGCCCTGGTGTCGCTGAGCCACGTCGACTACCGCTCCGGGGCTCTGGCCGACATGCCGGGCATCACCGCGGCTGCGCACGGCGTCGGCGCCCTGATGATGTGGGACCTGTGCCACTCGGCCGGCGTGATCCCGATGCAGCTCGACGAGTGGGGTGTCGACATGGCCGTGGGCTGCACCTACAAATACCTGAACGGCGGGCCGGGCTCGCCCGCCTTCGCTTACCTGCGCCGCGGTCTCCAGGGCGTGCTGCGTCAGCCGATCCAGGGATGGTGGAGCGCGGCGGACATCTTCGCGATGGGACCGGAGTACGTGCCTTCCGGCGACATCCGCCAGCTGCTCAGCGGCACCCCTCCCGTCATCTCGATGCTGGCCATGCAGGGGATGCTCGACCTCATCGAGCAGACCACGATCGCGGGCGTCCGGGCCAAGTCGCAGTCGTTGACGGATCTCGCGGTCCGCGCCTACGACGAGGTGCTCGCTCCTCTCGGCGTCCGCCTGCTCAGCCCTCGCGACGCCGAGCAGCGGGGTGGCCACGTGACGATCGGTCACCCGGACTTCCGCGAGGTCACGCGGCGGCTGTGGTCCGACGGCATCATCCCCGACTTCCGGTTCCCGGACGGCATCCGCCTGGGTCTCTCCCCCCTGAGCACCTCGCACGTCGAGACCGTCACCGGTGTGCTCGCCGTACGCGATGCGCTGGAGTCCGGTGACCTCTGACATCGCTCCCGCCCCCGTGCTCGACGACATCGACGCACGCCCCGGCAGCATCGCCTCGTTGCTGCGGACCTTCATCGGCGTCTTCCTCCGTCCGCTCGGCGGGTGGATCTCCGCCGCCGACCTGGTCGCGTTCGCCGGTGACCTCGGCATCGACGCTGCCGCGGCGCGCACGGGTATCGCACGCCTGAAGCAGAAGGGGCTGCTGCTCGGCGCACGGGAGGGGCAGATCGGCTACCGGCTCAACCCGGCGGCGATCCCGATGCTGGAGCGCGGCGACAGGCGCATCTTCGAGATGCAGGAGATGACCGACGCCGACCCCTGGTGCCTGGTGTCGTTCTCGATCCCGGAGAGCGCCAGGAGCGTGCGCCACCAGCTGCGGCGAAGACTGCAGTGGATCGGAGCGGGCATCGTGTCCCCCGCCCTGTGGATCTGCCCCGGCCACCTTCAGGCCGAGGTGGAGCAGATCCTCGACGACCTCGACGCGCGTCGGTGGGCGACGCTGTTCCCCGCATCGACCCCGCTGCCCGCCGGCACCCTGGTCGACGCGGCAGCGCAGTGGTGGGATCTGGAGGCGCTGCGCGAGGAGCACCTCGCCTTCCAGAACTCCCTCACGACGCTGCCCCGCGAGCCGTTCGCCGCATACGTGCAGCTGATCGACCGCTGGCGGGTGCTGCCATACACCGACCCGGGGCTTCCCCCGTCGATGCTGCCGCCCGGCTGGCCCGGTCGTCGCAGCTTCGACGAGTTCGCGCGTCGGTCGGCGGAGCTGGCGGCACCCGCCTGGGCGCACGTGCGATCGAGGGTGTCCTAGCCCGTTCAGCCCGCCACTGCGGCGAGGAAGCCCGCCACGTGCTCCTGCAGCCGGAGGATGCGCAGGTCGCGGGCGAACTCCCGGTCGAACCCCTGATAGGCCAGCGGCGGCAGGATCCGCACGTTGCGGTTGCAGCCGAACTCGGCACAGGTGAGCACGCCGACGGTGTCGCCCTTGCGCCCGGCGGGTCCCGCCTTCCGGGCCACGTACAGCTGCACATCATTGCGGAGCGTCACGTCTTCACACCAGGAGCACTGCGCCCTGGCGATCACACGCTGCTCAGCGCGCTGCAGGAAGACGCCGACGGGTGCGTCGTCGATCCAGGTGACGACGTAGGCACGGCGGGGCATCTTCGGGTCGGCCCAGCCGAGGAAGTCGAGACGGTCGAAGTCGATCTCGGCGAAACCGGGCGGCAGGGTCAGGTCGGACACCTCTTTGCGGGAGGCGTTGAGGAAGGAGGCGCGGATTGCGCGCTCGTCGATGGGACGCATGAGGGTGAGTGCTTTCAGAGAGGTCGCCGCGAAGGCGAATCGACAGGAGGAAGGCCCGGCAGTGACCACCGGGTACGACACGGCACCGGGGACGGGGATTCCGCCTCCGGTGGGTCCTCAGCCTCTGTCTGCGGCGCGGAAGGCGCCTGCAGCTCCGCTCTGCGCCGCGAGGGCGCTCATCGACGACAGCACCCGGCGAGCTTACACCCGTTTGTTTCCGTCCGTGTCGGCTCCTCTGGGGGTCGCAGGACGACCGACCTAGTCTTTCCGGAACGACGAACGAGAAGGAGTCCCCCGTGTCCACGCCGCTGAACCGCCTTTCGCCCCTCCCGGTGCGCGAGCGTGCAGCGTGCATGTGCAGTCACGGCGGCCGGTGCTCGTCCTTCGCCCCCGGCCACGCCCTGCACCTCATCCAGGCGCGGATCGCCTCGGCGACGCCGTCCGAATGGATCGATGCGCTGGTCGAGCAGGCCGACGCCGTCTCCGGCGACCTCGTCGTGCGCACGCTCGACGGCGAAACGCACACGCTGTGGAACGGCGCAGGTGCGGCACTCGAAGCTGCTGCGGGAACCCCGGTCGCGTTGCACCAGCGCTACGGAGTGCTGGCCGTCGGCGGCACGCAGTTCAACGTCGCGACCGTCTGATCACTCGCACCCACCTGCGACGGCGTCACCGCCGGACCGGCTCGTCTCAGGCGCTCGCCATCAGCATGTCCTTCATGGCGGAGCAGGCGTCCATGCACGCCTCGCACGCCTGAGCACACATCCGGCACACCTCGCTGTCGTCCGCGTGCCGAGCGCAGGCATCCATGCACGCCTTGCACATCGCGATGCAGGCGTTCAGCATCGCCATCATCGAGGCAGGGGTCATCCCCTGCATCCGCATCATCGACCGCATCATGGTGTTGCACATGTCGGCGCAGTTCATGCAGGCCGGTGCGCAGTCCATCAGCTGCGTCGAGCACACCGTGCAGGCCTGCTCGCAGGCGGCGCACGCATCCATGCACGCCTGCATGACCGCCATGTCCATCATCTGCATGTCGGGCATCGACTCCATGTTCTTCGACATGGCGCCCATCATCATCGAATCCATCGCACACCGCTTCCTGGTCGAGTCCGCGGGCAGGACCACCCGCCTGGCGCCAGGCTAGTCCTTCGACGCCCGTGCGTCGATGGCGTCGGAACATTGTCATGTGCGCGGCGGATTGTCAATCCCGTGGCCGCTTCCCTCGGGACATGAGAGCCTCGGAGTCAATCGATCCGACGAGGAGAGGAGCACCACATGAGTGCTGCAGACGACATCAAGAACGCCGCCGAGAAGGCCGCCGGAAAGGTCAAGGAAGGCGTCGGAAAGCTCACCGACAACGAGAAGCTCGAAGCGGAGGGCAAGGCCGACCAGGTCAAGGCCTCCGCGAAGCAGGCCGGGGAGAACGTGAAGGACGCCGCCCAGAAGACGGGCGAGAACGTCCGGGACGCGTTCGAGAAGTAACAGGCCCCGGACACCGAAGAGGTGAGGTCCGCCGATGGGCGGGCCTCACCTCGATGGGGTCAGACCTACTGCGTTGTCAGACCTTGCGGCTGCCGCTGATCGCTCGGATCAACCAGGCGATCACCGCGATCGCGAGGAGGACGAGTCCGACCCACAGGAGGAACTGGAGCGACTGCACCAGTCCTCCGGTGATCGCGAGGATCACGGCGACGACGATGACGATGATCAGGAGGATGTTCATCGGTCTTTCCCTTCTTTCGGCAGGCGCGGACGCCCGACTGTGGTGCCTTCACGCTATCCGCGGAGGGACTTCTGTCAGAGGGGGTTGACTTCGGCCCCCCGAGTGCGCGAAGGAGGAGATTTCATGCCAGGACGACGCAACAACTCGCTGAAGGATCCCGAGCTGTATGAGGAGCTCAGGGACGACGGCGCCTCGAAGGAGAAGGCGGCGCGCATCTCGAACGCCGCGGCGAGGGAAGGTCGCAGCGCGGTCGGCCGACGCGGCGGGGAGCACGGCGACTACGAGGACTGGACGGTCAAGGAGCTGCGCGCGCGGGCGAAGGAGCTCGGTCTGACCGGTTACAGCGGCAAGCGGAAGTCCGAGCTGATCTCCGCGCTCAGGAATCACTGAGGACGGGGATGCCCCGCTTCGGCATCGAGGAGGAGTTCCTCTTCCTCGATGAGCACTCGCTGGCGCCCGTGAGTCTCGCCGCCGGCACACGCGAGCGCATCACCCGCCTCAGCACGGGAGGCGAGGTCACGCAGGAGTACCTGACCTCGCAGATCGAGTGCCTCACCGAACCGGTATCGACGGCTGAGGCCGCCACGGAGCAGCTGTCGCACCTGCGCGGACTCATCGGGTGGCACGCCGGCGACCAGCACGCCATCGCCGCCGGCACCGGCACACCGTTCGCCACGACGCGCTCCTCAGCGGTGTCGCCCTCACCGCACTACGACAAGGTCGCCGCGCACCTCGGACACCTCACGCGCGATCACGAGGTCAACGGTCTCCATGTGCACGTCGAGGTCACCGACGACGAGGAGAGGGTGCGTGCGCTCGACCGCGTGCGCGGGTGGCTCCCCGTGCTGCTGGCCCTCACCGGCAACAGCCCGTTCGTGCACGGCCGCGACTCCGGCTTCGCCAGCTGGCGCAGCATCCTGATCCGTCGGCTGCCCTCGTCGTGGACGCCCCCGCACTTCCGCGACTACGACGCCTACCGCGCGGATGTGCAGCGACTCATCGACGTGGGTGCCATCGCCGATGCGGCCTCGCTGTCGTGGTCGGCGCGGTTGTCGGAGCGGTATCCGACGGTCGAGCTCAGGGTCTTCGACGCGCAGCTCTCTGCCCAGGACGCGGTGTTCGCAGCGCTCCTCTCCCGCGCGATCGTGCTCACCGACGATCTGCCGCACGCGGACATCGGCGTGGACGGCATCGACGCCTCGATGTGGACGGCCGCGCGGCACGGCATGGCCGCCCGTCTGCTCGATCCGGCGACCGGGAAGGCGGAGGACGCGTGGCTGCTTGCCGACCGGCTGCTGGCAGCGATCGCTCCCGCGCTCCGCGAGCTCGACGACGAGGACAGGGTCCGCGACGGGATCGCCCGGCTGCGTGCGTCCGGCACGGGCGCTGATCGCCAACGCCGGGCCGCCGCGGATGGCGGGCCGTCGAAGCTCGCCGAGCTCCTGCGCGCAGGGACGCCGCCACCGCTCCCGGCGGATTCCCCTGGACTCACGGTCTCCACGCCCACACCATGAGGCGCCCGGCCCCGACGTCGGCCACCGGGAGTAGTGTCGCCCTGTGGCCACCTTCGCCCCGCTCCAAAGACTCGTCATCTCGATCGCGGTGCTCGCGTCGTTCGTGACCTTCCTCGACGGCACGGTCGTGAACGTCGCACTCCCGGCGATCAGTCGCGAGCTCGGCGGCGGCATCACCACCCAGCAGTGGGTCGTCGACGCCTACCTGATCACGTTGAGCGCCCTGATCCTGCTGGCCGGATCGGTGTCCGACGCCTATGGCCGGGTGCTCGTCATGCGCATCGGACTCATCGCCTTCGGGATCGCCTCGATCGCCGTGGCGGCGGCTGTCGATCCGCTCATGCTGATCGTCGCCCGCGCCGCGCAGGGCGCCGCCGGTGCCCTGCTCGTGCCGAGCTCGCTCGCCCTCATCACGGCCACCATGCGGGCCGACGTGCAATCGCGCGCCATCGGCGTCTGGACGGCCTTCACCACGGGGGCGCAGCTGGTCGGTCCGCTGCTCGGGGGACTGTTCGTCGACTACCTCTCGTGGCGCTTCGTGTTCCTCATCAACGTCATCCCGATCGGGATCACCCTGCTGCTCCTCGCCCGGTTGCATCTGCCGGAGCACCCCCGCGGCGTCAAGGTCGACTGGTGGAGCGGGGTCCTGTGCGCGATCGGGCTCGGGGCCGTCGTCTTCGCACTCATCGAGCAGCCCAACATGGGGTGGCAGTCGCCCGCGATCTGGATCCCCGCGATCGCCGGCGCCGCATTGTTCGGACTGTTCCTGTGGCGGCAGCAGCACTCCGCCTCGCCGCTCATGCCGCTCTGGCTGTTCCGGGTGCGCGACTTCGGGTGGGGCAACCTCGCGACGCTCTTCGTCTACGCAGCACTGTCGCTCAACGGCTTCGTGGTCGGGGTCTACCTGCAGCAGGGCGCAGGACTCAGCGCCACCGCCGCGGGCCTGGCGAGTCTGCCGATGACGATCCTGATGATCCTGATCAGCTCGCGTGCCGGTCAGTGGGCCGGCAGGTGGGGACCCCGCATCTTCATGACGGTCGGCCCGTTGCTGATGGCCGTCGGCGCTCTGATGCTGCTCCTCGTGTCCGCAGACTTCGACTACTGGTGGCAGGTTCTGCCGGCGATGATCGTGATGGGTCTCGGCCTCTCGCTCACGGTCGCACCGCTCACGGCCGCGATCCTCGGTGCCATCGACGAGAACCATTCGGGCATCGCCTCGGCCGTCAACAACGCGGTATCTCGTGTGGCCGGGCTGCTCGTCGTCGCGATGCTGTCGACCATCGTCGGCGGCACTCTCGACCTCGACGGGTTCCACAGCGCCGCCTGGGTCACGGCCACCCTGCTCGTGATCGGCGGCGTGGTGTCGTGGATCGGCATCCGCCGCAATCCGAGCGAGGCGCTCCCCGCCGACACCGCATCGACGGGACCGCTCCCGCATTGACCGTGTCCCCGGCCGCGCGCAGACTGGACGCATCGCTCAGCATCCGGAGGTCACCGTGAGCACAGCACAGCCCCTTCCCCCTGTCGTCGACGCCGAGACCTGGCGCCGTGAGCTCGACGAGTTGCGCGTGCGCGAGAAGGCCGCGACCAGGGAGCTCGACGCGATCGCCGCGCAACGACGACGCCTGCCCATGGTCGAGCTGCCCGACTACACGCTGGTCGGCGCCGAGGGTCCGGTACGCCTGGCCGACATCTTCGACGGACGATCCCAGCTGATCGTCTACAACCACATGTGGTCGGACGGCAGCGAATGGCAGTGTCCCGGCTGCACCGGCTTCACCTCGCAGTTCACGCGGCTCGACGTGCTCGAACGCTACTACGACGCGCGCTTCGTGATCGTGACGAACGGTCCGATCGAGGAAGCCCTGGCCTACCGCGAACGCGTGGGCAACCGCATGCAGTGGTACTCGAGCGCCGACAGCACGTTCGGGGCCGATGTGGACGCCCCGCCGAACGCGGGGTTCGGCGTGAACGTGTTCCTGCGCGACGGCGACACCGTGTACCGCACCTGGCACACCGACGGCCGCGGCACGGAGCGGCTGAGCTACCTGCAGGGTCTTGTCGATCTGCTCCCCTACGGTCGACAGGAGCAATGGCAGGACGTTCCGGAGGGATGGCCCCAGCATCCGACCTATGCGCAGGGCATGGGGTCGAAGGAGATCGCGGAGCTGTACGGAGCGGCACGCTGAATCGGCTGCTCCGGAGTGCCTGGCCAGCGGCCGGCGTCGCCCTCCTCCTCGCTCTCGGCGGGTGCGCGGCGCCCGCGGACCCGCCGTCCTCCGTCGCCCTTCCTCCCTCCGGCGCCACGCCGGACTATCAGCTCGGCGGGGCCTACGATCCGCCCTCCGGCGTCGGCGTGGTCGGGCGCGACCGCACCGCGGAGCCCGCGGCCGGTGTGTACTCGGTCTGCTACGTCAACGGATTCCAGACACAACCGGGAGAACTCGACACCTGGCCCGATGATCTGCTGCTGCAGCGCGACGGACATGTCGTCTTCGACCCGGACTGGCCCGACGAGGCGCTGCTCGACACGTCGACCGCGCAGCGCCGGGAGCAGATCGCCGACACCGTGATCCCCTGGATCGAGCACTGCGCGGATGACGGGTTCGATGCCGTCGAGTTCGACAACCTCGACTCGTACTCGCGGTCGAAGGGAGCCCTCTCGCTCGATGACAACCTCGCGCTGGCCGCACTCCTCGTCGAGGCGGCGCACGATGTGGGGCTGGCAGCGGGACAGAAGAACGCCGCCGAGGATGCCCCCGCGCTGCAGGAGCACGCCGGCTTCGACTTCGCGGTGACCGAGGAGTGCGCGGCGTACGAGGAGTGCGCGGCGTACACCGATGTCTACGGCGAGCGCGTGATCGACATCGAGTACACCGATGAGCTTCCGCGGCCCTTCGCCGAGATGTGCGCGGACGACGCCTCGCCGGCATCGATGGTGCTGCGGGACCGCGACCTCGTCACCCCCGACGACGACGGCTACGCATTCGAGTCCTGCCGGTAACCGGCTCCGTGCGTCCGCGCGGGCTTCCATGCCTGCCCCGCTTGCCCGGTCGATGTGCGCTCGTCAAGTCCCTGGCCCGATCTCATCCGAGCCCGCAGGATACGAGGGTCCGCATCGATCAGGAGCACGACACATGACCTCTTCCGCCACGGCGACCGTACCGTCACCCGCACCGGCATCCGCACCGAGACTCCCCTTCCACGACCGCGGCCCGGTGAGCCGCGCCGTCATCTCGCATCTCACCGGAGTCGATCGTCACGCCGACCACGCCGCTCTCGCCGAAGAAGCCGCAGCGGCCTGCGCTGACGTCTCCCGTGACGACGACATCCAGCTCGCCCTCTTCGTGCTCTACGCATCCGCCTACGGATCACTATCGGCACTCGATCCCGAGCTCGAGTGGGACCCGGCGCTCCTCGCGACCCGCCGCACGCTCGAGTCGGCGTTCGAGCGGGAACTGCGCGCGAGAATCCCGATGCCGGAGCTGCCGGAGCCGACCGTGGACGCCGTCGGGCGGGCGCTCTTCGCACTCGCCGAAGCGGACACCGGCCCGAGCCTCTCTCGTTACTTCGTGAAGAAGGCCACGAAGTCCCAGGCGCGGGAGATGCTCATCCAGCGCTCGGCGTACACGCTCCGCGAGGCGGACCCGCACTCCTGGGCGATTCCCCGACTCGACGGACGGGCCAAGGCGGCTCTGGTCGAGATCCAGTCCGACGAGTACGGCGGCGGCCGACCGCACCGCGTGCACGCCGCCCTCTTCGCGCGCGCCATGCGCGCAGCCGGCCTGGATGACACCTATGGCGCGTACGTCGACGATCTCCCCGCCGTCACCCTCGCGTCGCTCAACATGATGTCGATGTTCGGACTCAACCGTCGGCTCGTCGGATCGATCGTCGGTCATCTGGCCGCCTACGAGATGACCTCGTCCATCCCCTGCCGCCTGTATGCCGACGGTCTGCGCCGCCTGGACTTCCCCACCGACGTCACGGCGTACTTCGACGAGCACGTCGAGGCCGACGCCGTGCATGAGCAGATCGCCGCCCGAGACCTCGCAGGCAGCCTCGCCGAGGACCACCCGGAGCTGCTGCCAGACATCATGTTCGGTGCAGCCGCCTGCTTGACGGTGGACGGATGGGGAGGCGCACACATCCTGGAGGCCTGGTCGGCGGATTCCTCGTCGCTGCGCACGAGGGCGTCATCATGAGCGCGGACCACGAACCGGCGACGATCACTCCGTACCCGGACGGTCCGCTGCTCGTCCGCGGTGCCGTCGAGCTGCACGCCGCCGACGGCACGCCGATCCCCTCCCACCGCCGCACCGTCGCGCTGTGCCGCTGCGGACTGTCGGCCCTCAAGCCCTTCTGCGACGGCACACACAAGCCCGCAGGCTTCCGCACCGAGGACTGAAGGGGCCGCGCACTCAGGGCGTCAGCAGAGGATCGACGCCCACCGCGAGGAACAGTGCGGCGAGGTAGACGATCGACGCGCGGAAGACGAGCATCGGGCGCAGCTCGCCACCCCGCCGAGCCCGTGACCGCATCAGCGACGCGGACACCACGAACCCCGCGCCCGCCCCCAGAGCCACCGTCCAGTACAGCGGGCTCACCTCCGCGACGAAGGGCAGGATGAGCGAGCACACGACCGTCACCACCGCGAAGCCGATCACCCTGATGGCGACGAACGACGGCGGGCGCGTGGCACCGAGCATGGGGACGCCGGCCCGGCGGTAGTCGTCTCGGTAACGGATCGAGAGCGGCCAGTAGTGCGCAGGCGTCCAGAAGGACACCACCAGGAACAGGATCACCGCCGGCCATTCGAGAGCGCCGCGCACCGCGGTCCAGCCGACGAGCACGGGCATGCACCCAGCGACCCCGCCCCAGACGATGTTCTGCTCGGTGCGACGCTTCAGCAGCAGGGTGTAGAAGACCACGTACAGCACGAGGCCGGCGGTGGACAACGCGGCGGGCAGGGGGCCGACGAAGGTGAGCATCCACCCCACGGAGGAGATTCCGAGCACGGTCGCGAAGATCAGACCGGCGCGCGCGGACACGACGCCCGTGACCAGGGGGCGCCGGGCCGTGCGCTCCATGACCGCATCGCTCTCGCGCTCGAAGTACATGTTGAACGCCCCGGCGGAACCGGCACTCAGTGCCCCGCCCACGAGCACCGCGCCCAGGAGAGCGATGTCGGGCCGTCCGTCGGCGGCGAACACCATGACGGGGATCGTGGTGACGAGGAGGAGTTCCAGGATGCGGGGTTTGGTCAGTTCGAGGTAGGCGCGAACGGTCCGCAGCACGTGTCGTCAGCCTTCCGGCCAGTAGTGACTGTCGGGCAGCGCGCGGGCACCGAAGATCGCCTGTCCGACGCGCACGCACGTGGCGCCCTCCTCGACGGCGATCTCGTAGTCCCCGGACATCCCCATCGACAGCTCGCCCGCCCCGATGAGGTCGGGCGCGTCTTCTCTGGCCTGGTCCCGCAGCGTGCGCAGCAGCGAGAAGCACTCGCGCACCCTGGCGTCGTCCGGGGTGAGGATGGCGAGGGTCATCAGTCCCCGCACGCGGAGCGTCCCATAGGAGGGCAGTGCCTCCAGGAACGCGGGAAGCTCCTCCGGTGGCATCCCGAACTTGGAATCCTCGGCCGAGGTGTTCACCTGCACGAAGACGTCGAGGCTGCGGCCGGCGGCCTGCAGACGTCGGTCGAGCGCCTCGGCCACCCGCAACCGATCGAGAGCCTGGAACTCGGTGGCGAACGCGGCCACATCTCTGGCCTTGTTGGTCTGCAGGTGCCCGATGATCGACCACGACACATCGAGGTCGGCGGTCTCCCCGTTCTTGCGCACCGCCTCCTGCACCTTGTTCTCGCCCAGCAGCCGCATGCCCGAGCGGATCGCGACGCGGACGCGCTCGGTCGGGACCGTCTTGCTCACCGGGAGCAGGGTCACCTCACGCGGATCGCGCCCCGCCCGCCGCGCTGCCTCGGCTATGCGCGATTCGACGCTCGCGAGGTTATGCCGGAAGTCGTCGACGGTGACCGCCGTGGGGTAGCGCTCGTCGGCGCCGATCGGTGCATCCAACTTTGACATAGGTCAAACACTAACATAGTCTTAGGCCGTTTCGTCGGCGATGTCCGCCGCTCACCACTGCTCACCGAAGGAGCCCCCATGTCCGCGCCCCGCGTGCTTCCCGATCACTCCTCCGCCCCGTTGCTGCTGACCGATGTGCCGGGACCGCGCAGTCGAGCCCTCCACGAGCGACGCAGGCAGACCGTCGCCCGGGGAGTCGGCAGCGTGCTGCCGGTGTACATCGCGCACGCGGACGGCCCCTGGGTCACCGACGTGGACGGCAATCGCCTCCTCGACCTCGGCAGCGGCATCGGCGTCACCACGATCGGACACGGGAATCCCGCCGCCGTCGCGGCCGCCGCCGCGCAGCTCGAGCAGGTGACGCACACGCTCTTCACCGTCACGCCCTACGAGGGGTACGTCAGGCTGGCCGAGCGCCTCTCCGAGAAGACCCCCGGCGATCACGAGAAGCGCTCGGTGTTCGTGAACTCGGGCGCGGAGGCCGTCGAGAACGCGGTCAAGATCGCTCGCAGGCACACCGGCAGGCGCGCGGTCGCCGCCCTCGACCATGCCTTCCACGGACGCACCAACCTCACTCTCGCCATGAACCACAAGGCCGCATACGGCACCGGATTCGGCCCCTTCTCGTCCGACATCCACCGCGTACCCAACTCCTACCCGTACCGGGACGGCCTCTCCGGGGAGCAGGCGGCGGAGCGCACGATCGCCCACCTCGAGCAGCGCATCGGCACCTCCGACCTGGCCGCCGTCATCGCAGAGCCGATCCAGGGCGAGGGCGGGTTCGTGGTCCCCGCCGACGGCTATCTGCCCGCACTGCAGGACTGGTGCACGCGCAACGGTGTGGTGTTCATCGCGGACGAGATCCAGACCGGGCTCGGACGCACGGGGACGTGGTTCGCGAGCGAGCACTTCGACGTCGTCCCCGACCTCGTCCTCACGGCCAAGGGCATCGCAGCAGGACTCCCGCTCGCGGGCGTCACCGGACGCGCCGACATCATGGACGCCCCCGACCCCGGCGGCCTGGGCGGAACCTTCGGCGGCAACCCCGTCTCCATCGCCGCGGCCCTGGCCGTGTTCGATGAGCTCGAGCACGGCCCCTTCTTCGCGGAAGCCCTGCGCATCGGAGGCAGCCTCCAGCAGCACCTCACCACGCTCGCCTCGCGCCACCCCTTGATCGGAGATGTGCGCGGGATCGGCGCCATGTACGCCTTCGAACTCACCGATCCCGCCACCTCGCACCCCGCCGCGGGAGCCGCCTCCGCGATCGCGGCCTACGCGGCCCAGCACGGCATCCTGCTGCTGACGGCCGGCAGCGACGCGAACGTCATCCGATTCCTGCCGACTCTCACGACCACCGACGATCAGATCGAGGTCGCGGTGGACGTGATCGACCGAGCACTGGCGACACTCGCCTGACGACTCAGCCGGGTGCACCCGTCGCGTCGATGACGAGTGCGCCCTCCCGCCAGCGCACACGGTGGAGGTCGGGCACGACCAGGTCGGGGTCGCCTCCCGACGACGCCGCTCCGACCCCGACGACGAACCCGGCACCCGCCGCGCGCGCCGAGCGGATCCCCGGCACGGAGTCCTCGAACACGATGCAGTCGTCAGCGCGGCGCGCCAGCAGGTAGGCGCCGAGAAGATAGGGGTCGGGTTCCGGCTTCCCCCGGGGAACGTCTTCCGCCGCGACCAACGCCGGTGGAAGCGCGATACCGGAGCTGCGCAGCCGCGCCAGAGCCACGGCGCGGTTGCTGCTCGTCACCACCGCCCAGCGGTCGCGCGGAAGCGCACCCACCAGCCGCGACGCTCCTCCGACCTCCCGGGTGTGCGCGGCCGCCTCGACCTCCAGCGCGACCAGTTCCGCCGTGGCCTCTTCCGCGGCCTCCCGCCCCACCAGGCCGGCCACGACCTCGCTCGGCCGCATGCCGTGCGGCGCATCGCGCAGGAAGTCGAAGGAGGGAGCATGCCGGCGGGCCCAGGCATCCCAGGCGGGCGCTGCGGCCAGGACCGAGTCCACGAGGACGCCATCGCAGTCGAACAGCAGTCCGGCCGGTCCGAACTCCCAGGAATCCCCGCTGCGCACGTGTGATAATTTTGGCATAGGCCAAAGCTAGCACCGGCACGGGGGGACCGCGCCGCGGAGGGGACACCAATGCCTAAGAGAATCGCCATCAACGGACTGGGCCGAATCGGCCGCAATCAGCTCCGACTTCTGCTCGCGCGTCGATCGGAGCTCGACCTCGTCGCCGTGAACGACCCGCGGGGGCCACGCGCCATCGCGGATCTCCTGCGCAGCGACGGCAGCAGTGGGCCGTCGACGCGCGGCGTGCGGTACGACGACGACCACCTCTTCCTCAACGGACACGCGGTCCGCATGCTCTCCGAGCGCGATCCGTTGCGGCTGCCCTGGCGTGAGCTCGGAGTCGACATCGTCATCGAGGCGACGGCGTCCGTTGCGGGGGCCGACGACGCACGCACGCACCTGAAGGCCGGCGCGAAGAAGGTGATCACGACGGTTCCGACTCCGGACGACGACGGCACCATCATGCTCGGCGTCAACGAGCACACCTACGACCCGGCCCGACACCACGTCATCTCCAGCGCGTCCTGCACGACCAACTGCCTGGCCCCGGTCGCCAAGGTCTTCCACGAGGCGTTCGGCATCGACTCCGGACTGATGACGACCATCCGTGCCGAGTCATCCGACCTCCAGGTGCAGGACGCCCCCCACGCGGACCCGCGGTCCGCGATGGGGAAGGAGGCGAAGGGCGGAAAGATCACGCCGCGCAGTGGAGGAGCCGCGTCCGCGATCGGTCGCGTCCTGCCCGAGCTCGACGACGGCCGACTCGACAGCTACACCCTGCAGGTGCCGGCCATCAGCGGTTCGATCACGCATCTCACGGTCACGGCGTCCCGACCGGTCACCGCCGATGAGGTCAGGACCGCCTACGAGACGGCCGCGGAGGGCCCGCTCAAGGGGATCCTGCGCTGCGCCGACGATGAGATCGCGGTCGCCGGCACCGTGATCGATCCGCATTCCTCGATCCTCGACGCCGGTCTGATCCGCGTGATCGGCTCGCAGGTGAAGATCTCCGCCTGGTACGACGACGAGTGGGGATACTCGCACCGTCTCACCGAGCTGACCGAGTACGTCGCAGAAAGGCTGTCCGCATGACGATTCCCGAGCCGCGCGAGCGCACGGCGCTCGCGTTCCGCCACGTGCACTTCGAAGACCTCGGCATCCTCGGGCCGCTCCTGCGCGAACGCGGCTTTCGCGTGGAGTACGTCGACCTCGGCACCGAGGCCATCGACATCGAACGCGTGGACGATGCCGATCTCATGATCGTGCTGGGCGGCCCGATCGGCGTGCACGACGCCGATGGGTATCCGCTCCTGCACGCCTCGAAGGAGGCCGTCGCCCATCGGCTCCGCTCCGGCAGGCCGCTGCTGGGGGTATGCCTCGGAGCACAGCTGATCGCCGACGCGCTGGGGGCGCAGGTGCACGCGACCGGTCAGGTCGAGATCGGCTACGCACCGCTCGATCTGACCGAGGACGGCCTCGATTCACCGCTGCGCGCACTCGACGGCATGCCCGTGCTGCACTGGCACGGA
This sequence comes from Microbacterium sp. CCH5-D1, assembly GCF_001557335.1. Classification (NCBI taxonomy): domain Bacteria; kingdom Bacillati; phylum Actinomycetota; class Actinomycetes; order Micrococcales; family Microbacteriaceae; genus Microbacterium; species Microbacterium sp. CCH5-D1. The sequence continues at coordinate 17,750 of NZ_LSJW01000056.1, read as the reverse complement.
GACGCGTTCACGATCCCGGCCGGATCTCGCCGGCTGGCGTCCACCCCCGGGTTCCCGAACCAGGCGTTCAGCACGGGCACCGTGCTCGCCCTGCAGTTCCACCTCGAGGCCGACCACCGCGCGATCGGGAGCTGGCTGATCGGCCACGCGCACGAGCTGCATCACAACGGCATCGACCCGCGCATCATCCGCGAGGACGCCAGAGCCTACGGACCGGAACTCGAGAGGGCAGCCCGTTCCGCCATCGCGACATGGTTGGATTCCGTCGAACTGCCCGCTCCCACCGCCTGACCGCGACGACGACGAAGGGGCCGGGTCCCTGCGGACCCGGCCCCTTCGTCTGCGACAGCGCTCAGCTCGCGCGACGAAGAGCCACGCTCGGGAAGTCGATCGGGACGTCGAGAGCGATGTTCACGTAGTTCGTGAACAGGTTCAGCGCGACCTGGGCGATCGTCTCGACGATCTGCTCGTCGGTCCACCCCTGCGCGCGCACCGCGTCGACATCCGCCGACGACACCTGACCGCGCTCCTCCACCAGCTTGAGCGCGAACGTGAGCAGCGCCGCGGTGCGCGGGTCGTCGGACTCGCCGCTCTGCGCGGCGGTGAGGGCCTCACGGCTGAGGCCCGCCTTCTTGCCGAGGGCGGTGTGCGCGGCGAGGCAGTACTGGCAGGAGTTCCGGTCGGCGACGGCCACGGCGATCTGCTCGCCGATGGCCGGACCGAGCGAGCCGCCGCCGAAGGCGCCGAACGCCCCCCACATGCTGGTGAGAGCCGCGGGAGAGTTGGCGACGGCGCGGAACATCGCGGGTACGGCCCCGAAGGCGCCGGCGATCTGATCGAGCTGTTCCTTGACGTTTCCGGTGGCGTTGTCGCGGTCGATGAGAGGGACGTTGGGCACGGGATGCTCCTTCGGTTGTCGAGTCGGCCCGGATCCGAGCCGACTCCAGTCTTTCGACAACGACCGGACGATGCGCACCATAACGTCTTGCTTTCATGACATATCGTCCTGGATACTGGGAGCGTGTCCGATATCGATCGCCTCTCTCCCCTCCTCGAGCGGTTCCGCGTGCGCACGCGGCTGTTCCACAACGGGCCGCTGTGCGGCACGACGGTGTTCCCGGCGAGCGGTGGACACGGTTTCCTGCACGTGCTGCGACGAGGCGAGATGGAGGTGACGCATCGTCGGGCCGACGGCAGCAGCGAGCGCGCGCTCATCTCACGGCCGAGCCTGCTGTTCTTCCCGCGGCCGGTCGACCACTCGTTCCTGAACGCGCCGACCGAGGAGTCCGACTTCGCCTGCGCGACTCTCGATTTCGACGGCGGCGCGACCCACCCGCTGGTCCGCACACTGCCATCGTCGATCGTGCTGCCCCTCGATGAGGTCGAGACTCTCGGCCCCGCACTCGACCTGATGTTCTCTGAGGTCGACAACGTGCGGTGCGGACGCCCGCTGGTGGCGGACCGCATGTTCGAGGTCGTGCTCATCCAGCTGCTTCGATGGATGCTCGATCACGCAGAGCAGCTCGACCTCGCACCGGGGCTCATCCCCGGCCTCGCCGACGAGCGGCTCGCCCCCGCGCTCGTCGCCATGCACGAGGAACCGGGGGAAGCGTGGAGCCTGGAGTCCCTCGCCCGCACGGCGAACATGTCGCGCAGCGCGTTCGCCGCGCGATTCAAGGAGGTGCTCGGACGCTCGCCCGGCGACTACCTCACCGAGTGGCGGCTCACGATCGCACAGGAGCAGCTGCGTGGCGGCATGTCGGTGAGCGCGGTCGCGGCGCAGCTCGGCTACGCGAGCTCCTCCGCCTTTTCTCGGGTCTTCGCCCAGCGCATCGGACACTCGCCGAGGACGTGGCTGACGCTGGCCGCCTGAGGGTGTGCGTTCCGGCGCCGGGCCGTTGAGAGGTGGAGGCAGGAATCGAACCTGCGTGCACGGTCTTGCGGACCGCGACCTGGCCACTCGGTCACTCCACCGGGTCGGACGAGCTCAGCGCTGAGGCGGTGAGTACCCGTCCAGGAAGGCACCGAGACGTCGGAGTGCATCGGTGAGCACATCGGCCTCCGGGAGGAAGGCGATGCGGAGGTGATCGGGAGTCTGCAGATTGAAGGCCCGCCCATGCACGAGGAGGATCCGCTCGGCGTCGAGGAAGTCCAGCACCAGCCGCTCGTCGTCGACGATGCCGTGCACCTCCGGGTCGAGGCGGGGGAACAGGTACAGTCCCCCGCCCGCCACCTGCACGTCCAACCCGGCAATCCCGCCGAGTGCGTCGAGTGCGGCATCCCGCTGCCGCGTGAGCCGTCCGTCCTGCGCGACCAGCTCGTCGAGCGAGGCATCATGGGTCAGCGCCGCGGTGATCGCGTGCTGCGCCGGAACGGAGGCGCACATGCGCATCGAGGCGAGCAGACGCACCCCGGAGAGGAAGGGATCGTCGGAGTGGAATCCGGTCGCGGTCATCCACGCGGCGCGATAGCCCGCGACCCGGTGCGTCTTCGAGAGTCCCGCGAAGGTGACGCAGGGCACGTCAGGAGCGACCTGTGCAGTCGAGACGTGCTCGAACCCCGGGTAGACGACGCGGTCGTAGATCTCGTCGGAGAGCAGCAGCAGGCCATGCCGCCGCGCGAGCTCGGCGATCTGCTCGAGAACCTGTCGCCCGTACACCGCGCCGGTCGGGTTGTTCGGGTTGATCACGACGATGGCCGCAGTCCGAGGACCGATCGATGCCTCCATCGCCGCGAGGTCCGGCGCCCACCCCTCGGCTTCGATGCACGGGTAGTGCACCGCCCGCCCACCGGCCAGCACCGTCGATGCCGTCCACAGCGGGTAGTCGGGACTCGGGATCAGCACCTCGTCGCCGGGCTCGAGCAACGCCTGCAGCGTGAGGCCCACGAGTTCCGAGACACCGTTGCCGACGGTGATGTCATCGATGGCAAGCGCGGGGAAGCCCGGGCGGAGGGCATAGTGCGCGCTGATCGCCTCGCGCGTCTCCGGAAGCCCCGCGGACTCGGAGTAGCCGTGCGCATGGGGCAGGGCTGAGCGGAGCGCCTCGACGATGGCCGGAGGAGCATCGAACCCGAACGGTGCCGGGTTGCCGATGTTGAGACGGAGGATGGACTCCCCGCGCTTCTCCAGCTCGGCCGCCCGGTCGGCGACCGGGCCACGCAGGTCGTACAGCACACCTTCCAGGCGCGAAGAGCGGCCGATGCGCGATTCGGCGCCCCGAGGCCGGCCGGCCATTATGCGTCCGCTCCGGACGAGTGCGACCCGCCGGCCACAGCCACGAGATCGTCCACGAGTCGCTGAGCCTCGGCATCATCGAGGGCGTGCACGGTCAGACGGAGATGCGTGGAGCCCTGCGCGCTCTCGGTGTCCAGGGCGAACTCGGAGCCGGGCCGCACGAGCCACCCGCGCGACGCGAGACGTCGACCGACCTTGGTCGCATCGTCGCGGACATCGACCCACACGTTGAGGCCACTGTCCGCCTGCGCCTGGACTCCGCGCGCATCGAGCTTCGACACGAAGGCGTCGTTCCGTCCGGCATAGTGCTCGCCCGCTGCGACGATCGACCGCTGCACCTCGTCATCGCGCAGCATCGCTGCCGCAAGCCGCTGCATCACATGACTCACCCACATCGTTCCGGGGCTGAGCCGCAACGCGAGACGTCGCGCGGTCACCGGATCGGATGCCGTGACCGCCAGGCGCATGTCCGGCCCCAGGAACTTCGACACCGAACGCACCAGCGCCCACCGCTGCTGCGTCGGCGCGATGATGCTGGCGTAGGGCGTGGGGTCGAGCAGCGAGAAGTGGTCGTCTTCGATGACCAGGACATGAGGATGGTCGGCGAGGACTTCGCGCAGCGCGAGAGCCCTGGCCGCGCTGGTGCCGACGCCCGTGGGGTTGTGCGCGCGAGGGGTGCAGACGATCGCGCGCGCACCGCTCTCGAGCGCCGCCCTCAGGCCCGCGACGGTCATGCCCTCGCGATCGACCGGGATGGCGACCGGCACATATCCGGCGAGCCGCGCCGTGTGGATGCTGGAGAGGAAGCACGGATCCTCGAGGCCGACCCGGTCGCCCTGCACGAGCGTCTGCGCGAGGAGACGCTCGACGGCGTCCACCGCTCCTGCGGTGATCGACAGCCGGAACGGACGCGGGTGATCGGCGGCGATCCAGTCGGTCGCCCATTCTGCCAGGTCGGGGTCTATCACCGATTCGCCGTAGAGCACGTGCCCCGGAGTGACCGTGGCGAACGCGGCCGCGAGGTCGGGAAGACGCGCGGCATCGGGGTTGCCGCTGCCGATGTCGCGCAGCACCGAGCCCGGGGTGAACCCCTCGTCATGATTCTCCGCCGGCCCGAGCACTGTGGTCCCGGTGCGACCGCCCGTGGCGGCGATGCGCGCGGTGACCAGCGATCGATAGGCGGCCAGCACCGTGTTCCGGTTCACGCCGAGGCGGGCCGCGAGGGAACGCACGGGCGGCAGCTGATCGCCCGGAGCATAGGCCCCGCGCTCGACGAGGTCGCGCACGCTCTCGGAGATCTCCGCAGCGGTCGAGCCCACGATCGCCTCCGAGACTTCTTCACGATCGGGTGCCTGAGCCATGCTTCGACCGTAGGGGATCGTTTGACCTATGTCAAAACTCGACCCGTAGTTTTCGAGATCGAACGGGTGCGCGTCGGAGGCCCGGTGCACGATGGGACCATGAGCGACGGCTACGACGCGGAGTTCCTCGGGACGCCCCTCCCCCTCCCGCGCCCTGCGCACGACGTGCGCACACTCCCTTACCCCCGGTTCACGGTGCTGCTCGACCCTGAGCGGCGCCTGGCAGCGGTCACGGCCGTGAACATCGACGGCGCCACGTTGCAGAGCCTCCCCCGCACCGGCGACTGGCGGCTGGACGAACGCCTGCGGCCCGACGAGCAGACCGGGCCCGAGGTGTACGCCCGCAACGATCTCGACCGCGGACACCTCGTGCGCCGACGCGATCCGGGCTGGGGACCGCCTGCCACCGCCCGCGCGGCCAGCGAAGCGACCTTCTTCTACCCGAACGCGGCTCCGCAGGCGGCCGGGTTCAACCAGTCCAAGGAGCTCTGGCTCGGCCTGGAGGATCACGTGCTCGCCTATGCGGAGAGCACCGACCAGCGGGTGTCGGTGTTCACCGCGCCGGTGCTCGAGGACAGCGACCCTCCCTACCGCGGCATCCGAGTGCCGCTCCGGTTCTGGAAGGTGGCGGCCTGGCGAGGACCGGATGGGCTCGCCGCAGCCGGCTTCGTCCTCGATCAGTCCGACCTGGTCGACACCCGCGAGGAGCAGAAAGCCGTCCCGCCGCTCGGCGGCTTCCGCACGTTCCAGGTGCCGATCATCGACATCGCCGCCCTCACCGGCGTCGACCTCGGCGCACTGACCGAGGCCGACGTGTTCGCGCGACCGGGCGCCCGTGAGACGGGATGGCTGCCCCTCGACACGGCGAAGGACATCGTGCTCTGAGGCGAGCGCGCCGCGTCAGACTCCGGCGCGGACCGACTCCAGCGACGGGTAGTCGGTGTACCCCTCGGCCGTGCGACCGTAGAACAGCTCGGGGCGCGGAGGGTTGAGCTCGGCCCCCTGGGTCCAGCGCTCCACCAGGTCGGGGTTGGCGATCACGGGACGGCCGGCGGCGACGGCATCCGCCCACCCGTCGTCCACGAGGCTCTCGGCGGCATCCCTGGTCGTGTCGATCCCGAAGCCGGTGTTGACGATCAGCGGCGCACCGGCCGTGCGGCGGATGTGCTGCACGAGCTCGCCGGCGGGGTCTACGTGGAGCACGTCGACGAACGCGAGACCGAGAGGTGCGAGCCCTTCGGCGACCGCGGTGTAGGTCGCGTGGACGTCTGCGGCGTCCTCTTCCAGCACACCCTGGATGTTGTGCTGCGGCGAAAGGCGGATGCCGGTGCGATCGGCTCCGATCGCCGCAGCGACGGCCTCCGTGACCTCGATCGCGAAGCGTGCCCGGTTCGCGGGTGATCCGCCGTAGCCGTCGTCACGCGTGTTCGACACCGGAGACAGGAACTCGTGCACGAGGTACCCGTTCGCACCGTGCACCTCGACGCCGTCGAAGCCCGCGGCGATCGCGTTGCGCGCCGCCTGGGCGAACTGCTCGACGACGACGGGGATCTCCTCGAGGGTGAGCGCATGCGCGACCGGGAGATCGGCCTTGCCCTGCGGCGTGCGCGTCTGTCCGGGGGCGGCGAGCGCGCTCGGGGCCACGACGCGCGCCTCGCCCGAGATCGCGGGGTGCCCCACGCGTCCCCCGTGCATGAGCTGCATGACGATGGTTCCGCCCTCGTCGTGCACGGCGTCGGCGATCTGCTTCCATCCGTCGATCTGCGCCGGGGTGACGATGCCGGGCTGACCAGGGTACGACTTGCCCTCCGCAGCCGGCCAGGTGCCTTCGGAGATGATCAGACCCTGCCCCGCACGCTGGCGGTAGTACTCCGCCATGGTCTCGGTCGGCACACCCTCGTCGTCTGCGCGGGTGCGCGTGAGGGGCGCCATCACGACGCGGTTGGACAGCTGCAGGGCGCCGAAGACGGCGGGTTCGTAGAGAGTCACAGTGGGAGACAAGGCACGGGCGGAGCGCTGTATTCCCTCCGGCATCTCACCTCGCCGGCCGTCTCACCTCGCCGCCGCCTCACCTCGCGACAGGCGCCTCTCCGCCCCCGAGCCCGGCGAGCAGGTCGGCGAAGTGGTCGAGGTCGGCCGCGGTCCAGTTGCGCAGCCGCTCTCCGATGCGTCCTTCATACTGCGAGCGGGCGAGGGCCACGCGCTCCTGGGCGAGATCGGTCGCGACGAGGACGCGAGCCCTGCGGTCGTCCGGGTCCGGCACGCTCTCGACGAGTCCCAGCTGTTCGAGCTGGCGCACCTGACGACTCACCGCGGACTTGTCGGTCTGCAGGCGCTCGATGATCGCACCAGCCGAGGTCGCCTTGCCCGTCGCGATGGAGGTGAGGACCTGATATCCCAGGGGCTGCAGATCGGGGTGGACGGTCGCCGCCGCCTCGCGCCAGCCGATGCGGATCCGCGCGAACAGACGGCCCAGCTCCTGCTCGACCCTGGTGACGGCCTGATCGAGATCTTCGTCGCCGAGCCGATCCGTCGTCGAGGCGGATGCAGGGCGATCGGCAGGGGCGTCGGGAGAGGCGCTCATGCTCGCCAGTGTACGGCGAAGCCCCGCTATCGATCGTGACAGCGGGGCCTCGGCTCAGACTTCGCCTCAGACTTCGGCGAGCAACCGGAAGGCCTTGGACGCCGCCCGGATCTCCTCGGGAGTCAACTCGTCGATCACGGCCTGAAGGCGGGTGCCGTACTCGCGGCGGACCTCGGCCAGCGCGGTGCATGCCACGGGGGTCGCGCTCAGCACCCGGAGGCGCCCATCCCGCTCATCAGGGCGGGACTCGAGCAGCCCGAGCTCCTCCAGCATCCGCATCTGCCGGCTGATGACCGACTTGTCCATCTCGAACCGCTCCGCGATCTCGTGCGCATTCGCGGTTCCCGCCCGGTCGATGAAGGTGAGCAGCTTGTAGCCGGCCACCTGCAACTCCGGGTGGACCCGGGCCGCGGACTCCCTCCACAGCGACCGGGTCCTCGCGAAGATGAGGTTCAGATGCGCCTGGAGGTCACCGAGCGCACTGTCGACGTCCGCCGACTCCACCGCTCCGGGGGCGAGCATCTCAGCGCTCCTGGTCCCGATCTTCGCGCTCGAGCACCCGTACCGACCCGGTGGTGGGGGACGCCGACTCCGCGCCGTCGATCCGGATGGATCCGGTGGCGAGTGACGCGCCGACCTCGGCCTCGGAGACCTCGATCACCGATTCCTCGGCCTGCTCGAGCATCTGCTCCGCGGCGTTCTTCGTCGACAGCGGCTTGTTCTTGATGAACGCGATCGCGATGATGGCGATCACGGCGAGCGGAATCGCGATGATGAACGCATCCGCGATGCCGTGCCCGTAGGCACCCTCGACCATCGCGCGGATGGTGTCGGGCAGCTGGCCTACCTTCGGCACGTCTCCGGAGGCGAGGTGCTTGAGCGCCTCGATCTCGGCAGGTGTCGTCGGCACGAAACCGTCGAGCGCATCGGTGATGTAGTTCGCGACGCTCGTGGACAGCAGCGACCCCATCACGGTGACGCCGATCGTGCCGGCGATCGTGCGGAAGAAGTTCACGTTCGACGACGCAGCGCCCAGCTGCTGCGGCGCAGTGTCGTTCTGCACGATCAGCGTGAGGTTCTGCATGACCATGCCGAGTCCGGCACCGAGCACGAACATGTAGACGGCGACGAGCGGGAACGGCGTGTCGTAGCGCAGGGTGGCCATCAGGCTGACGCCGATGGTGGCGAGGACCGAGCCCGTGAGCATCCAGCCCTTCCACTTGCCGAAACGGCTGACGAGCTGTCCGATGATGATCGACGCACCCATCTGGCCGATGATCATCGGGATGGTCATGAGGCCGGACTCGGTGGGCGTGGCACCGCGGGCGAGCTGGAAGTACTGCGCGAGGAACACCGAGGTGGCGAACATCGAGACGCCGATCGCGATCGAGGCGATGACCGACAGGGTGAAGGTGCGGTTGCGGAACAGCGACATCGGCACGATCGGTTCCTTGACGAAGAACTCGACCGTGATGAACGCCGCGATCGCGACCGCCGCGGTGACGATGAGCATGATGCTCGTCGAGGAGTCCCAGTCGAACTGGTTGCCGCCCATGGAGACCCAGATGAGCAGGGTCGAGACGCCGACGGCGAGCAGCACGATGCCGAAGTAGTCGATCGACACCTTGGTGTCACGCTGCGGCTTCGGCAGGTGCAGCGTGAACTGCAGCAGCACGAGGGCGAGGATCGCGAACGGCACGCCGACGAAGAAGTTGGAGCGCCAGCCCCACACGTCGGTGAGGAGTCCGCCGAGCAGCGGGCCGCCGATCGTGCCGAGGGCCATGATGCCGCCGACGACGCCCATGTACTTGCCGCGCTCGCGCGGGGAGATGATGAGCGCGACGGCGATCATCACGAGCGACATGAGGCCGCCCACGCCGATGCCCTGGATGACGCGAACGGCGATGAGCATGTTCGTGTCGGTCGAGAAGCCGGCGATCACGGTTCCGACCGTGAAGAGGATGAGGGAGATCTGGACGAGCACCTTGCGGTCCACGAGGTCGGCCAGCTTGCCCCAGATCGGGGTCGAGACGGCGGTGGCGAGAAGGCTCGCGGTGATGACCCAGGTGTACTGGGACTGGGTGCCGCCGAGGTCGGCGATGATGACGGGCATCGAGGTCGACACGACCGTGCCGGAGAGCACGGCGACGAACATGCCGACGACGAGGCCGGAGATCGCGGTGAAGACCTCGCGAGCCGAGCGTGTCTCGGAAGCGGGGATGGGGGTCTGTGTCACGGGGTAACGCTCCTGCGTAGAAAGTTGATCGAGGTCAACCATACGCCTTTAGTTGCCAAAGTGCAACTAAAGACGTATGCGACGCTGCGGCGAGCGCACCTCCCCCGCGAACACGCCGGGGAGTACCTTGTGAGCGTGTCGACGGATTCGAGGAGTGGCCGGGCGCTCGGTGCCCCTGCAGACCTCGACGCGGCCATCGGCGACGTCGATTGGACGGTGCCACCTGCGGGCTCGCAGCGGTCGACGTTCTCCGCACCGAGCGGAGACTTGTCGGTGATCTCCCTCGGCGACCCCGCGAATCCGCGCGTGGTGCTGGTGCCGGGAGCGACAGGATCGAAGGAGGACTTCGCCCTGATGCTCCCCCTGCTGGCGGAGGCGGGGTACTTCGTGCAGTCGTTCGACCTGGCGGGGCAGTACGAGTCGCACGCCGCCGGTGCGAATGCGAGGTACACCTATGAGCTGTTCACGGGCGATCTGATCGCCTTCCTCGAGGCAGGGACTCGCGCGCACCTGCTGGGGTACTCCTTCGCCGGCACGATCGCCCAGGTCGTCGCCGTCCGCCGTCCTGACCTCGTCCGATCCCTCACCCTGCTCACCACTCCCCCCGGTTCCGGCAACGTGTTCGCGAGCATGAAGTGGCTGGGGCCGCTGGCGCCCATCGCGAGTCCTCGGCGCGGCGCTGGACTCATGATCTGGGGGATCGTGACGAACAAGAACCGCGTCCCGCCGCGGCGACTCGAGTTCGTGCGCTCACGGTTCGCCCTGACGAGCCGTCGCAGTGTCGACGAGATCGTGGGACTCATGATGGTCGCGCCCGACCTGCGCGACCGCGTGCGGGCGCTGCCCGTGCCCAAGCTCGTCGTCGCGGGCTCGCACGACCTGTGGCCCCTGGCCGCGCATGAACGGTACGCGCACGACATCGACGCGGAGTTCCGCGCGTATGCGACGGGGCACAGCCCGAGCGAGACGACACCGCATCAGCTCACCGCCGACCTGCTCGATCTGTACTCCCGCGCGCGCGACTGACTCGCCGCACGCGTCACCGCCCGCTTCACCGGCCGACGGACGATCCACCCGATCGGTCGACCTCGCGACGCGCCTGCCGTCGAAGGCGCAACGACTCCGGCGACAGATGCAGGCGCACGGTGGGTACGACGTAGCTCAACCGCCGCCGGAGCGACGCCCAATCCTGGAACGGTCGGGCCGACACCTCGACGACGAGGTCACGGTCACGCAGCACCGTCATCTCCGGCCGCACGTGGAACGACAGATCGAAATCATCGTGGATGTTGGTCTCCTCGCGGTGCACCTCGGCGCTCAGCGTGCGCCAGACCGCGGCGCGCATCGCCATGTTCGACCCGTAGAGCGGCGCATGCCCGAGGACGGGCGCCATGGTCGCGTACATGCCGCCGATGTAGAGGTGCTCCCCCATCCAGTGCACGAGCGGCGTCGATCCGTAGAAGCGCGGGTCGCCGGTGAGGAAGTCGACGTCCGGGCGCTCACGGAAAGTCCGCTCGATACGCTCCACCCAGTCAGGGTGGGGGCGGGAGTCGGCGTCGAGCCTCGCGATGATGTCGCCCGTGGCTGCGTCATAACCGGCCGCCGATGCTCGGGGTATCCCCGGGATCGGCTCGCTCACCACCCGCGCGCCGAACCTCTCGGCCACGTCGACCGTGTCATCGCTGCTGCCGTTGTCGACGATGACGATCTCGTCGGCGTGCCGGGTCTGCCGCGCGAGAGCGGCGAGACACACCTCGAGCAGCCGGGCGTCGTCGCGCACGGGGATGACCACCGAGACGGAGCGCGGGAACACGGACACCATCGTTCTCCTCCCCCTGGACCGGCGGTTTCCAGACACAGTCTCCTCTGTGGACGGCCGAGCGCGGCGATTGAGCGAGGATGGTCGGATGATCCGTGTCGTCCTGTTCGACCTCGATGGCGTGATCCGGCACTTCGACGCCAGGAACACGGCGACGATCGAGCGCCGCTACGATCTCGCCCCCGGAGACATCGAGCGCATCGCCTTCGCCCGCCCGCTGATCGACGAGGTCACGACAGGGCGGATCACCCGAGCCGAGTGGGTGCGCCGTATCGGCGCGCGGGTCGGGACGGCTGCTGCCGAAGAGTGGAGCGCGCAGCCCGCGATGATCGACGACGGCGTCCTGGAGCTGATCGACGACGTCCGGGAGACAGGAATCCGCACCGCCGTACTCACCAACGGCACGGACACGATCCCGGCCGAGATCGCGGCCCACGGCATCGCCTCCCGGTTCGACGCGGTCTTCAACTCCGCCGAGATCGGATACGCGAAGCCCGACACCCGGGCGTTCCGTCACGTGCTCGACGCGCTCGACGTGAAGGCGGCCGAGGTCTTCTTCACCGACGATTCGGCGTCGAAGCTCGTGGGAGCGCAGCACCTCTCGATGCACACCCATCACTACGACGGAGTCGACGACCTGCGCGCTCGACTCGTCCAGGCGGGCGTGGACGTCGCAGGCAGCTGAACCACCCCCGCGCCTCACTCGACGGCGTCATCCGCTCGCTCGCGCCTCGTCGTGCCGCCGTGCTCCGGGATCAGACCGAAGTCGGTCAGGAGCTCTCCCATCTGCGTGTTGTCGAGTCGGTCGAGCAGCTTGCCCTTGACGAAGTTCGGACCGGGGATGTGCACCGCTTCGCCATCGCGCAGCCGTGCGGTCGCCTTCAGCAGATAGCGGATGTCGTACGTCGAGTTGAACACCTCCGGCACCCCGCGCTCGATGTCGAGCAGTTCGTAGGTCGCCTCCATCGCTGTGCGCACCGAGTACTCGGTGGTGAAGATCGTGTCACGCGTCGTCTCGGCGAACTGCCCGAGGAACGCGAAGTTCACGCTGCCCTCCGGCACGACCTGCGGGCGATCTCCGGCCTTGCGCGGCAGGAAGAACGAGGTGACATACGGCATCATCACCGGAACCGTCTTCGCCCCCGACGCCGCCAGTTCCGGGATGTCTTCGACAGGAACCCCCAGGTGATACAGCCATTCCTGCGCGATCTCCTCTCCCGTGCAGTCCTGCATCGGCTTCTTGACGAAGTCGCCCGGCGTCTCGACGAACAGCGCGTACACCCACACCACGATCTCGTTCGGCTTCTGCGACTTGAAATGCGGCTGCCGGTTGACCGTCCAGCTCAGCAGCCAGGAGGAGTCCTTCGCCGTGACGATGCCGCCCGTGACGACCTTGCCGGAGAACGGGTCCCGCTGGGCGATCCGCTCGATGTAGGCGGGGATGCGCTCGTCGATCGTGGTGACGGTCGCCGACTCCCACTTGGTCTTGGGGATGTCGTTGCAGAACACCTCGGGGTGCCCGAAGTCGGGCGACTTCGCGGCGACCTTCTTCCAGAAGTCCCACGCCGGAGCAGGACCGTCCTTGAGCTTCGCGGGCGTGTGCTGGTCGCCGTTGTCGGAATTCTCGGTGAGCGAGCCGATCGTCATCAGACACAGGTCGTCGGGGCCGAGGTCGACCCCGCCCGCCTCTCCGTCGGCGATCCAGTCGATGCGCGTGGCCTGCTTGCGGTCGTCCGTGATGTCGAAGCGCACGTCGGTGACCGTGTGGTGGAAGCGGAACTTCACACCGTGACCGTCGAGGAACTTCTGCATCGGCAGCACCAGCGACTCGTACTGGTTGTACTTGGTGAACTTGAGCGCGGACAGATCCGGCAGCCCGCCGATGTGATGCATGAACCGGTGCAGATACAGCTTCATCTCCAGCGCGGAGTGCCACTCCTCGAACGCGAACATCGTGCGCCAGTACAGCCAGAAGTTGCTCGCGAGGAAGTCCTCGCCGAACACCTCGTCGATGCGCTTGCCCTCCATCTGCTCGCGCGTGGCGAGAATCACATCGATGATGTCCTTCTGCGCCTTCTCCGACAGCGTGAACAGCTTGTTCGTGTGGGCATCCTGCCCCTGCTTCTCGGTCACCCGGCAGAGCGAGAAGTTCGGATCGTCCTTGTTCAGCCAGTAGAACTCGTCGAGCACGCTGGCGTCCTCGATCTCGAGAGACGGTACCGAGCGGAAAAGGTCCCAGAGGCACTCCATGTGGTCCTCGAGCTCGCGCCCGCCACGGATCACGAAGCCTTTCTCCGGATACTTGATGCCGTCGAGCGCTCCACCGGGAAGACCGAGTTCCTCGAGGATCGTGATCCGCTCCCCGGCGATCCGGCCGTCGCGGATCATGAAGATCGCCGCAGCCATCGCGGCGAGCCCTCCCCCGACCAGCCATACGGTCTTGTCGTCAGCACCCTCGGGCTTGCGTGGCCGCGCGAACGCCTCGTAGTTGCCGTTGCTTCGATACATGCCGATCTTCCTTCCCACCCACCGGTCGATTCGCGACCAGTAGACAGGAGCGCCGCGACGAAGGGAAGAGGAAGCCCGTCATCTCACCCGCAGAGGGCGAGGCTGGGAGAATCGACGCACACACGGCGGCACGTACTTCGCCCAGCACGTGGGTCCGGCGAGCGCGTTCGAGCTGATCGAGTTCTTCCTGGGGCCGCAGCCCGACGCGCGGCGGGGTCGTCATCCCGACGACGAGGTCTCCGCCGCAGAGGCCGCCGGTCTCCAGGTCGTCGATGTGCGCACCGCTCGCCTGCGCATCGAGATCCATGACGTCGCCGCCGTCGTCTATCTGCTGCGCAAGGTGATCTGGTGGGTGCCGGGCTTCACCGTCGACGACAATCTCGACCGGCTCCGCGATCTGCACGACCTCATCCAGGAGGGTGGACCGTTCGTCGCGCACTCGACCCGTCACCTCATCGAGGCCCGCCGCCCTTAGCGGACTTGCGCTCCGCTGCCGGCGCCGCGTCAGTACACGGTCCCCATCGCCGCACGCACCTCGTCGAGGGTGACGTCCGCGATCGCACGTGCGTGCTCGTTGCCGCGCTGCAGAACGGAGCGCACGAGGTCCCCGTCCGCCGCGAGTTCTCGCCGTCGGGCCCGCAGAGGCGCCAGGAAGTCGTTCACCGCCGTGGCGGTCAGCGCCTTCAGCTCGCCGCTGCCACCGTCGCCGATGGCAGCGGCCAGCTCCTCGGGCACGGCGCCCAGGCACAGAGCGGCCGTCGACAGCAGCGCCGAGACGCCGGGTCGGTGCTCCGGGTCGAAGGTGATCCGCCGATCCTGATCCGTCCGCGTGCGTCGGATCACGGCGACCGTCTCATCCGCGGTCATCGACAGGGCGATCGCGTTGCCGTAGCTCTTCGACATCTTCCGACCGTCCAGCCCTGGAACCTCTGGGGTCGCGGTGATCAGCGCATCCGGAACGGGGAAGATCGCCCCGTAGCGTTCGTTGAACCTCCGGGCGATCACCCGCGTCATCTCCACGTGCGGCAGGTTGTCCTTCCCCACCGGCACCAGGTTCCCCTTGCAGAAGAGGATGTCGGCGGCCTGATGCACCGGGTAGGTCAACAGCAACCCGCTCAGGGCGCGCCCCGACGCCTCGAGCTCGGACTTGACCGTGGGGTTCCGGTGCAGTTCGGCTTCGGTGACGAGGCTGAGGAACGGCAACAGCAGCTGGTTCAGCGCAGGGATCGACGAGTGCGTGAAGATCGTCGTCCGCTCTGGATCGATCCCCGCGGCGAGGTAGTCGAGCACGGCGCCGTGCACGTTGTCGCGCACGTGCGCCGTCGTATCCCGATCGGTGATGACCTGGTAGTCGGCGAGCACGAGGAACGTCTCGACCCCGGCATCCTGCAGCCGTACCCGCTCCCGGATCGTGCCGAAGTAGTGCCCGAGGTGCAGCGCCCCGGTGGGGCGCTCCCCCGTGAGCACGCGGAACCTCTCCGGATGCCGGGCCACGGCGTCGGCGACCTCCGTCGAACGGTATGCGGTCGCGGTGAACGAATCCATCTGTCTCTCCCTGAATCGGGAGCCGCACGGAGTTCACGGGTGCTGTTCACGAACTGCCGCGCAGCCCATGAACATACGTCAACCGGCTGCTATCGCAGCCACCACCATGCAGAGCGGTTGATCGTCATGGAACATGATGCTATCGCGCACCGCGACCACGAGTTCACGGAGCGAGCCCCCGGTGACCGCTCAGGGCGTGAGCCGGTGCAGGTCGCGCGGGAACAGCGTCACCTCCCGGATGTTCGACGCCTCGATGAGCCGCGACACCCAGCGCTCCAGCCCGATCGCGAAGCCGCCGTGCGGGGGCATGCCGTGCGCGAACGCGGAGAGGTAGGAGGCGTAGGCATCGGGCGACTCACCGCGCGCCTCGATGGCGGCGACGTAGTCGGAGTGCCGGTGCAGTCGCTGTCCGCCGGTGACGAGTTCGAGCCCACGGAAGATCAGGTCGAAGCTGTTGCTCCAGCGCGGGTCGTCGCTCTGGGGGTGCGTGTAGAACGGGCGTTTGCGCATCGGGTACCCCTCGACGGCGAGCACGTCGCTGCCGTACCGCTCCCGCGCCCACTCCCCCAGCGCGCGCTCGTGCGCCGGCGCGAGGTCGGGCTCGTCTTCCGGGGCGCCGACCCGTCGAAGCGCGTCCTGGAAGTGGATCACCGGGATCTCGTCCGGGATCGCGGGGAGCGCGATGTCGAGGCGCTCGACGGCGTCGCCGCTCTCGGTGCGGATGCCGTCGATCATGCCCGCCAGCACCCGATGCAGCAGCGCGAGCACGTCGCGGTGGTCGTCGATGAAGCCGAGCTCGGCGTCGAGCGACACGTACTCGGCGAGGTGCCTCACCGTGTCGTGCGGCTCCGCACGGAACACCGGGCCTGTCTCGTAGACGCGCTCGAAGACGCCGACGAGTTGCTGCTTGAAGAACTGCGGGCTCTGCGCGAGGTACGCGGTCGAGCCGAAGTAGTCGACCGGGAACACGTTCGCCCCCGACTCCGTCACGGAGTCGACGAGCTTCGGCGTCTGGATCTCGGTGAATCCCTCGGCGTCGAGCGTGCGACGGAATCCGCGCAGGCTCGCCGCAGCCAGCTCCCACTTCGCCCGCTGCGCAGGGTGGCGCCAGGTGACGGCGGCATGGTCGAGCACGGTCGGCAGCGCCGCGTCGAGCGTGGGACGCCAGAGCTCGACGGCCGGCGTGCGCGCAGGTTCGGAGAGCAGGGTGATCTCCGGCGCCGTCACCTCGATCCCGCCGGGGGCATGGGCGTTCGCGGTGGCCGTGCCTTCGATGCGCACGACCGTCTCCTCACCGGGCAGACCATCCACCGGCAGCTGTTCGGGTCGGAACACGATCTGCGCGAGCCCCGTGCGGTCGCGCAGGATCAGGAACGACACGGTGGCGAGTTCCCTGCGCCGATGAACGTGACCCAGGAGCGTGATCCGGGCACCATCGGGCATGGTGGAGAGTTCCGTGGCGAGCGTGCGGGCGGGGTCGGATGGCGACATGATTCCTCCAGGTGGCGAAAGCCCTGGAGGTGCGGGCGGGGGCTAGATCGCGGTGCCACCACACCTTCGCCGATCGCTCATCGGCCTCTCGTCGATACGCCGGACGCGCGGGAGCCGCTCGCCCCGAGAGGCCGAGGGTCGTCACTCCTCGCAGCTGCCGCCGCCAGCGTAGCATCGGGCTCCGGCTCGCTCACATCCCTCCCGCCTCGCGTCTCGCTCACCAGCACGGCCGCGACACCCGCCGCGCAGAGTCCGAATCCGAGGAGGGTGACGCCGGTGAGCGGCTCGCCGAGGAGGAGCGCCCCCGCTGCCGCGGTGGTCGGTGCGACGAGGAACAGCAGCGCGTTGAGCGCTGTGATGCCCACCCGGCGGAGCAGCCACCAGTACAGCCCGTACGCGGCGAGCGTCGGAGAGGCGGCCGCGAACCCTGCTGCCAGCCAGAACGATACCGACGCCGGAGGAACGAGAGCCCCGGACACCGCGGCGATCGGCACGAGCGCCACGGTCGTCACCGTCACGTGGATGGCCAGGGTCAGGAGGGTTCCGGTGCGCGGAGCCGAGCGCCGTTGCAGGAAGGTGCCGACGATCAGGCACGCCATCGCGAGAGCGGGCCAGACGTAAGCGGCGGGATGCGCCTCTGAATCGTCGAGCTGCGACCGCACCACCAGCAGGACACCGCCGGCTCCGACCACGAGCCCGAGCCACTGCGCACCGCGCACACGCAACCCGAGCAGCGGCCCGACGAGGACCGCGACGATGAGCGGCTGCACCGCATCGATCAGCGCGGTCGTTCCGGTCGCGACCCCCGCGGCGATCGCCGCGTAGACCGACACGCAGTACCCGAACTGCGCGAACAGGCCGATGAGCGCCTGCCGCCCGAGATCCGCCCGGCTCACGCCTCGCGCTGCCCCTGTGGCGGCGACGGCCACGAGCAGGACCACGGCCAGCGGCACGAATAGCCAGACGAGCAG